>NZ_VMLA01000033.1:0-46729 GCF_013276425.1 Streptococcus sp. 3874
ATCCAGAGAATGGTCATGTTACCGAAAAGGTTACCGTAGAGAAAAAAGAAGCCACGGATACAGTTATCAAAGTTCCAGCTAAAAGCAAGGTTGAGCGTGAAGTCCTTCCTACAAGTGTCATCCGTTATGAAAAAGATGAGACTAGAGACCGAGGAGCTTCTATTGAGATGGTTGACGGAGAGGATGGCTATGTAACCACAACGACGACCTACGATGTTAATCCAGAGACTGGTAAGGTTAGCGAAAAGGTTACTGTTGATAGAAAAGAAGCCACGGATACAGTTATCAAAGTTCCAGCTAAGAGCAAGGTTGAAGAAGTTCTTGTTCCATTTGCTACTAAATATGAAGCAGACAATGACCTTTCTGCAGGACAGGAGCAAGAGATTACTCTAGGAAAGAATGGGAAAACAGTTACAACGATAACTTATGATGTAGATGGAAAGAGTGGACAAGTAACTGAGAGTACTTTAAGTCAAAAAGAAGACTCTCAAACAAGAGTTGTTAAAAAAGGAACCAAGCCCCAAGTTCTTGTCCAAGAAATTCCAATCGAAACAGAATATCTCGATGACTCAACTCTTGATAAAGGTCAAGAAATAGAAGAAGCAGGAGAAATTGGTGAAATTACGCTTACTACAATCTATACTGTAGATGAACGTGATGGAACAATTGAAGAAACTACTTCTCGTCAAATTACTAAAGAGATGGTAAAAAGACGTATAAGGAGAGGGACGAGAGAACCTGAAAAAGTTGTTGTTCCTAAGAAGTCATCTATTCCTTCATATCCTGTATCTGTTACATCTAATCAAGGAACAGATTCAGCATTAGAACCAGCTAAACCAGTTGCTGCAACAACAGGCTGGAAACAAGAAAATGGTATGTGGTATTTTTATAATACTAACGGTTCCATGGTAACGGGTTGGGTACAAGTGAATGGTTCATGGTACTATCTCAACTCTAACGGTTCCATGGCAACAGGTTGGGCACAAGTGAATGGTTCATGGTACTATCTCAACTCTAACGGTTCCATGGCAACAGGTTGGGAGCAAGTTGATGGTTCATGGTACTATCTCAACGATAATGGTTCTATGGAGATAGGTTGGCTACAAAATAATGGTTCATGGTACTACCTCAACAGCAACGGTTCTATGAAAGCCAATCAATGGTTCCAAGTTGGCAGTAAATGGTATTATGTAAATGCATCGGGTGAGCTAGCGATCAATACAAGTATAGATGGCTATAGAGTCAATGATAATGGTGAATGGGTGCGTTAACAGATTCCTCCCTGCGACACAATTGATAATAGTATGTCTGAATATATAATTATGTATAAAAAGCTATAGATAAGGTCATCTTATAGCGACTATAAAAAGTGAACAAGCCTAGTCTTCTGTACATTAGAATTCAGGTTTGTTCACTTTTTGTTTAGTCTTTGATTTTGAGACTAAGGAGAGTCAGGGTCAAAGTAGTGAATGATTCTGAAACCACTCATAATAGTCTCTTGAGAGGACAGATAAGAGTAACAAATATGGTGCTACTCATGTATCTTGTATTTTGATTTACAAACAGCGAAGAAAATATAGGAAGCTGAAATAAAATATAGATGAATCGATTTGGAGAGTCAACGCAATCTATGGCAATATTTTCGCAGCTAGGGAGAAACATTTTAATTTTAATGTACTAGGCGTCCTCTACAGCTAGCTAGAGTTTCAATTGTAGATGTTCTTTGAAATAATATCTTAGTGATTTATTGGTATTAGAAGATTTAGAGAAATTCTTTCTCAATAAATAAACATGGCATCACCGAAACTGAAGAAGCGGTAGTGTTCTTGAATGGCATGGTGATAAGCGTCTAAGACTAATTCACGGCCTGCAAAGGCAGAAACCAACATGACCAGAGTTGATTTTGGCAGGTGGAAGTTGGTTGAAAAAGCATCCACGACCTTCCACTCATAGCCAGGTTTGATAAAGATATTGGTCCAACCAGAATCTGCTTGGATTTGCCCCTCAAACTTGGAACCAATAGTTTCCAAGGTGCGGATAGAAGTGGTTCCGACAGCGATGACACGACCACCATTTTCCTTAACAGAGCGGAGAGTTGCAGCTGCTTCCTCAGAAAGTTGATAGAACTCTGAGTGCATTTCGTGTTCGTCTAGATTGTCCACAGAAACGGGTCTAAAGGTTCCGAGTCCGACATGAAGAGTCAGATAGACTAGATGAACACCCTTAGCTTGGATTTCTGCTAGCAGTTCTTTGGTGAAGTGAAGTCCAGCAGTTGGTGCAGCAGCTGAGCCGCTTTCCTTGGAGTAAACTGTTTGATAGCGTTCACGGTCATCCAGTTTTTCGTGGATATAAGGTGGCAGCGGCATTTCACCCAGACTTTCCAAAACTTCTAGGAAAATTCCGTGGTATTCGAAGCGGACAATGCGGCCTCCGTGGGTCAATTCTTCTGTAATGACAGCGCTGAGGCGACCATCACCAAAGCTGATACGAGTACCGACCTTGAGGCGTTTGGCAGGTTTAGCCAGAACTTCCCACTCATCTCCAGCAGTATTTTTGAGCAGGAGAAGTTCCACATGGCCTCCAGTTTCTTCCTTTTGACCATAGAGGCGGGCAGGGAGAACGCGGGTGTCGTTCATAACGAGGGCATCACCAGGTTCCAGCATATCAATAATGGAGTGGAAGTGTTTGTCCTGCATTTTTCCTGTCTCACGGTTGACGATGAGGAGTTTAGAGGCGTCTCGTTTTTCAAGGGGTGTTTGGGCAATCAATTCCTCAGGTAAGTGGAAGTCAAAATCAGCTGTATTCATATATCTGTTCATTCTTTCTAAGTTCTAATCCTATCCATTATAACATGTTTCAAGTATAGACGCTCTTTTTTTAGAAATTAAATCGTTTTCACTTGACAAAAATTGGTCTATACCATATAATAAAAATAGATAGAAATGGAGGATGAAAAGATGAAAGTTATTAAAGTTGAAAACCAAATCGAAGGTGGAAAAGTTGCTTTTGAGATTTTGAAGGAAAAATTAGCCAATGGCGCTCAAACCTTAGGGTTTGCGACAGGAAGTAGTCCACTTGAATTTTATAAGGAAATTGTTGAAAGTGACCTCGATTTTTCAAATCTAACCAGTGTCAACCTTGATGAGTATGTAGGCCTTGATGGCGACAATCCACAGTCTTACCGTCACTTCATGCAAGAAAACTTGTTCAACCAAAAACCATTTAAAGAAAGTTTCTTGCCTCGTGGTGTTAAGGATCATGCTGAAGCTGAAGTTGAACGCTACAACCAAATTTTGGCTGACCATCCAGTTGACCTGCAAATCTTGGGAATCGGTCGCAATGGGCATATCGGCTTTAATGAGCCTGGTACTCCATTTGACAGTCAAACGCATCTAGTAGAACTTGACCAGTCTACTATTGAAGCCAATGCGCGCTTTTTTGACAAGATTGAAGACGTCCCAACCCAAGCTATTTCAATGGGGATTAAGAACATCTTGGATGCCAAGTCAATCCTTCTCTTTGCCTACGGTGAGTCGAAAGCAGAAGCCATTGCCGGAACAGTGTCTGGCCCAGTGACTGAGAATCTACCTGCAAGTAGTCTCCAAAATCACCCTGATGTGACCATTATTGCGGATGCTGAAGCGCTTAGCTTACTTGAAAAATAAAAAGCAATGTTCTATTGAACGCTTTCAACTCTTGTATAAATGTAAGAAAAAATCAAAATTAAACCGCATTTTTGCTTGACAATTATTCCTTTTACGTGTAGAATAAAATAGATATTGAACTTGAAGGGAGTGAAAAAAATGTCTAAAACAGTAGTACGTAAGAATGAATCTCTTGACGACGCACTTCGTCGTTTCAAACGTGCGGTTACTAAAGCTGGTACTCTTCAAGAAACACGCAAACGTGAATTCTATGAAAAACCTTCTGTAAAACGTAAACGTAAATCAGAAGCAGCTCGTAAACGTAAAAAATTCTAATTTGAAATGAAAGGCTGGAGAAATCTAGTCCTTTTTCTTTTAATACTCTTCGAAAATCTCTTCAAACCACGTCAACGTCGCCTTGCCGTAGATATGGTTACTGACTTCGTNNCTAGTTTCCTAGTTTGCTCTTTGATTTTCATTGAGTATAAATAAATACTCCAAAGCCTGCAAAAATCTGAAACTTCCTCCTACAATTTGATATAATAGAGAGAAGAACTCGATTGAAGGAGGAAATGATGTCGGTTTTAGTAAAAGAAGTGATTGAAAAGCTTAGACTAGACATTGTCTATGGCGAACCAGAATTGCTTGAAAAGGAAATCAATACAGCAGATATTACGCGACCTGGTCTTGAAATGACAGGTTATTTTGACTACTACACGCCAGAGCGGATTCAACTTTTGGGGATGAAGGAGTGGTCTTATCTGATCAGCATGCCTTCCAACAGCCGTTATGAAGTTTTGAAAAAAATGTTTCTACCTGAGACACCAGCGGTCATTGTTGCCCGTGGTTTGGTGGTTCCAGAGGAGATGTTAAAAGCAGCCAGAGAATGTAAGATTGCTATTTTAACCAGCCGTACAGCGACAAGTCGTTTATCTGGAGAGTTATCTAGCTATCTGGATTCTCGTTTGGCAGAACGTACCAGTGTTCATGGGGTTTTGATGGATATCTATGGGATGGGCGTCTTGATTCAGGGAGATAGTGGAATTGGTAAGAGTGAGACAGGTCTGGAACTTGTCAAACGTGGTCACCGCTTGGTAGCTGATGATCGGGTCGATATCTTTGCCAAGGATGAGATTACTCTTTGGGGTGAACCGGCTGAAATCTTGAGACACCTGATTGAAATTCGTGGGGTTGGGATTATCGATGTCATGAGCCTCTACGGTGCCAGTGCCGTCAAGGATTCTTCACAGGTTCAACTTGCTGTCTATTTGGAAAACTATGATACACATAAGACTTTTGATCGTCTTGGAAACAATGCAGAGGAAATAGAAATTTCTGGCGTAGCCATTCCTCGTATCCGCATTCCAGTTAAAACAGGTCGTAATATTTCTGTCGTGATTGAGGCAGCTGCCATGAATTATCGTGCCAAGGAAATGGGCTTTGATGCGACCCGTTTGTTCGAAGAACGACTGACAAGTCTCATCGCTCGAAATGAGGTGCCTAATGCTTGATCCAATTGCTATTCAACTAGGCCCTCTAGCCATTCGTTGGTATGCCTTGTGTATTGTTACAGGTTTGATTCTTGCGGTTTATTTGACCATGAAAGAAGCGCCTAGAAAGAAGATCATACCAGACGATATTTTAGATTTTATCTTGATAGCCTTTCCCTTGTCTATTTTAGGAGCTCGTCTCTACTATGTCATTTTCCGTTTTGATTATTATAGTCAGAATTTGGGAGAGATTTTTGCCATTTGGAATGGTGGTTTGGCCATTTACGGTGGTTTGATAACTGGGGCACTTGTACTCTATATCTTTGCTGATCGTAAACTCATTAACACTTGGGATTTTCTAGATATTGCGGCGCCTAGCGTCATGATTGCCCAAAGTTTGGGTCGCTGGGGCAATTTCTTTAACCAAGAAGCTTATGGTGCAGCAGTGGATAATTTGGATTATCTACCTGTCTTTATTCGTGACCAGATGTATATTGAGGGGAGCTACCGTCAGCCGACCTTTCTTTATGAGTCCCTATGGAATCTACTTGGATTTGCCTTGATTCTGATTTTTAGACGAAAATGGAAAAGTCTCAGACGAGGTCATATCACGGCTTTTTACTTGATTTGGTATGGTTTCGGTCGTATGGTCATCGAAGGCATGCGAACAGATAGTCTCATGTTCTTTGGCCTTCGAGTGTCTCAATGGCTATCAGTTGTCCTTATCGGACTGGGTATTTTTATCATTCTATATCAAAATCGAAAGAAGGCCCCTTACTATGTTACAGAGGAGGAAAACTAAATGTTAGAAGTTGCATATATTTTTGTTGCCCTTGCTTTGATTGTATTTTTAGTGTATCTAATCATTACTGTACAAAAGCTTGGCCGTGTTATCGATGAAACAGAGAAGACGATTAAAACCTTGACTTCAGATGTGGATGTGACCTTGCATCATACCAATGAATTGCTGTCTAAGATCAATGTCTTGGCAGATGATATTAATGTCAAGGTGGCAACGATTGATCCACTCTTTAGTGCTGTTGCAGATTTATCTCTATCTGTTTCAGACCTCAATGACCATGCGCGTGTCTTGAGCAAGAAAGCTTCATCAGCTGGTTCAAAAACACTCAAGACTGGGGCAAGTTTATCAGCTCTTCGTCTTGCAAGTAAATTTTTAAAAAAATAAAAAAGGAGAATCCTTATGGGTAAATTATCCTCAATCCTTTTAGGAACCGTTTCAGGTGCAGCTCTTGCCTTGTTTTTAACAAGCGACAAGGGCAAACAAGTTTGCAGTCAGGCTCAAGATTTTCTGGATGATTTGAGAGAAAATCCAGAGTATGCCAAGGAGCAGGTCTGTGAAAAACTGACAGAAGTCAAGGAGCAGGCTACAGATTTTGTTCTTAAAACCAAAGAACAGGTTGAGTCGGGTGAAATCACTGTGGACAGCGTCCTTGCTCAAGCCAAATCATGTGCTCGTCAAGCGACAGAAGTATCAAAATATCGATTCAATAATCTCAAAGAGCAATGGCAAGAAAAGGCCGAAATTCTTGATGAATCAGAAGAGATTGTGATTGATATCAAAGAAGAAAAAATCTAGATTTGATGAGACTGGGCAAAAACTCAATTCTAGGAGAAAATGAAGTAGATCTTCCCATAATCAAACGCATAGTATCAAGGTTTTTCAAGGCCTGATATTATGCGTTTTTTGATTTTCATTGAGTATTATGGTATAATGGCAGTGTTGAAAGTGAAATATTTACATTTTTTATATTGTACTGATATTTTATTAATATTAAGCAATTCATTTTTTTATGATTAGAAATCAATGTGGTAGTTTATAATCAAGCAGAGGAAAAGTTCTAAAATTTTAGTCAAGAAAGGGTTTAGTATTTTGTCAAGGGAAAATAGTAGAACTCTCTATTTTGTAAAAAATAGCTAGAAAGAAAGTTGGTAAAATGAAAGATATTTTTAATAAACGTCAATGTTTTTCGATTCGAAAGTTTTCTGTTGGAGTGGCTTCTGTATTAATAGGCATTGCTTTGTTTACACCATCCCAGGGAGTACTTGCTTCTACGGAAAATTCTCCATCTTCTGTGGATAAAAGAGAAGAAGTTCAACCTATACTAGATAATCAAAATAATCCTTCTTCTGAGTTAGATACCAGAGATGTTCCAATAGGATCTACAAGGACTACAGAACCCGTCAGATCTGGGAATAAGGAAAATAATAGCTTGACCACAAGGGATTTCGTGGCGGGTGAAGACAGATCAAGCACTCCAGCGGTGAGAGCAGCATCAAATCCTTCCGAGGTTAAAAAGTATGAATTAACTGATGAGTATGCTAAGCAAATAAAAGCAGGAGTAATCGGTTCAGAAGGTAATAAGCTTGATAGTTTATTGTTAAACGGCTCTAAGTTAAGTCCAGAAGCCTATACAGATGATGATTACTTGAAGGATAAAGAAGAACTTTATATTTATGAAAAAGGTGGGAAAAAGTATGTAGGTTATAATAGTCATCCCTTATTAGAAGATACTGATGGTGATGGTATTATTGACAGTAAAGAAAAGCCAGATGAAAAATTAAAATGGAATGTAAGTGAGCGCGATATGATTATGTTCATGGAATTATCCTACCGTGATGATAATTATATTGATAGAGTGCTGGATCATAAGAGACCCTTAACAGAGTCAGAGTTATATAAAAAGAATGGTGACAGTAAACCACGTTATGAGTATATGATGATGAATAAGGAATTGGGGCCTTATTGGGAAAGGAAGAAAAGTTACCATACCTCCAGTGGACTAGATGCTGTCTTGTATGAAACGAAGAGTGATTTCTTATATTTACCAAATGGAACTGCACAAGTATTAGCCTTTCGTGGAACAAGTGATGCGAAAGATATAGGAGCTGATATAACACTTGGATTAGGAAGCAATCCTCAACAAGGGATAGATGCAGAAAATATTATGCATGAACTAGCTAAAGATAAGAGTATTACTAATCTTTATTTGACAGGTCATTCTTTAGGAGGATATTTAGTACAACGGGCAATGGTTGAAGCTTATCAGTTGGCATATTCTGACAGCAGAGTCATGTCTCCTAAAGAACAGTTGGCTTATAGAAACGTTTATAATAATGTATTAAAAAAAGGCACAACCTTTAATGCTCCAAAAGTTGTGACCAATTTGCTTTCCAGTCGTGAATTTTGGCAAAAAGGTTTAGATAGCAAAAAAATAGCCAAGTCTGGTAAAATGACTCATTATATTGTTGATAATGATTTGGCGATAAGAAAAGGCGTCAGCAATGATAGTGATGTTGTTATAAATGTTGGACGAACCAGTGGAGGTCACAGTTCACGTTCTTATTTTGAAGCTGATATGATTAATAGACGATCAGAGTTTATATCTGGGAAACGAATTTCCTTAGATGGGACAGGTTATCAAGATAAAAACATTGCAACAGTTAAATCTGTAGAAAAAGTTGGAGAAACTGTTGTATATAGTAAACGCGGAGATGACATCATTAAGTCAATAACTGTGAGTATGAAAGATCTCGATACAGGACAGATTACTAACAATACAATTGATGAAGTGTTTAAGAAAGATGGAGCCAAATCTACAGTTGTCGTTACCCAACTTGAGCCAAGTGTACGTTATGAAAAAGATGCCACAAGAGCTAAAGGTGAAGCTAATGTAACAACAACTGGTACTTCAGGTACTAGTACAGTAACAACAACTTATAGTGTAGATCCTAACACTGGAGATCTGATTGAACATGTAGGACAACCAGTAGTTAAGCAACCGGCAATAGAAACAGTTGTCAAAGTCGCAGCCAAGGACAAAGTAGTAGAAACCCCGATTGAACCTGAAGTTGAATATGTTAGAGATGGTGAACGAGAAGTTGACACACCTAATGAACGCGTTGAAGGAGCAAAAGGTAAGACAGTTACAACAACCACTTACGATGTAGATTCAACTGACGGTCATATCACAGAACACATTGCTAATAATATAACAACACCAGCTAAGGTAACACCAGGTAAAGTCACTCCAGCAACTCCAGTCACACCTGCTACTAATGGAAATTCTGGTCAAGATACACCTGCACCTGCATCAACAACTCCAATTCCAGATGCAGTTACTCCGAATGCAAATCATGAAGATACTACAGATGCTAGTGATAATGGAACTAAGTCAAATGATTCTCAAAATGTATTACCAAATACAGGAACAGAATCAAATGCGACTCTTGCATCTCTAGAACTTCTTGGTCTGCTAGGCGGTCTCGGACTTGCTCTTGGAAAGAAAAAAGAAGACTAAAAATTTAGTCAAATGAACATTCATTCTTTTGTATTGTAAAGACAAACTAGATTGGTTCTGGGAATCGTGTTCGTCATAAAATAAAAAGAATGTTTAGATAAAGAAAGCGAACAATGCTAGGATTTTGTTAAAGGGAATTCTAAGTATTGTTCGCTTTTGTGGTATAATAAGTACTATGCAGAAAAAACCAACGTCAGCCTATGTGCACATCCCATTTTGTACCCAGATTTGTTATTATTGTGATTTTTCAAAAGTTTTTATTAAGAATCAGCCAGTCGACAGTTATTTAGAGCATCTGTTAGAAGAGTTTCGTTCTTATGATATTCAAAAGTTGCGGACCCTCTACATTGGTGGTGGGACACCAACAGCCTTGTCAGCTCCGCAACTGGAGGTGTTATTGAAGGGCTTGACTAAAAACTTGGACTTGTCTGCCTTGGAAGAGTTGACCATTGAAGCCAATCCAGGCGACTTGGACGCGGATAAGATTGCTGTTTTGAAAAACTCGGCTGTCAATCGTGTTTCGCTAGGCGTGCAGACCTTTGACGACAAGATGCTGAAAAAGATTGGGCGCAGTCATTTGGAGAAGGATATTTATGAAAATATCGACCGCCTGAAATTGGCTGGTTTTGACAACATCTCCATTGATTTGATTTATGCGCTGCCTGGTCAGACCATGGAGCAGGTCCAGGAAAATGTGGCTAAGGCCATTGGACTGGATATTCCCCACATGAGTTTGTATAGCTTGATTTTGGAAAATCATACGGTCTTTATGAACCGTATGCGACGAGGGAAATTGCCTCTGCCTAAGGAGGAACTGGAAGCGGAGATGTTTGAGTACATCATCACTGAGCTTGAGCGAGCAGGCTTTGAGCATTATGAGATTTCTAATTTCTCCAAACCTGGTTTTGAAAGTCGCCACAATCTTATGTACTGGGACAATGCTGAATACTATGGCATCGGTGCTGGAGCATCTGGTTATGTCAATGGTATTCGCTATAAAAATCATGGTCCCATTCGCCATTATCTTAATGCGGTTGAGGAAGGCAATGCTCGTATCACAGAGGAGTACCTGAGTCAAAAAGAGCAAATGGAAGAAGAAATGTTCCTGGGACTCCGCAAGAAATCAGGAGTCTCCATGGCGCGATTTGAGGAAAAATTTGGACGGTCTTTTGATGGACTTTATGGAGAAATTGTCAGAGACTTGGTTCAACAAGGTCTCATGCAAATAGACGGTGATCGCGTGCGCATGACAAAGAGAGGTCTCTTTTTAGGAGACACCGTAGCAGAACGATTTATTTTGGAGTAGGATGATGGGCTTAACTTATCAAATGAAAATGAAAATTCTTTTTGATATGGCTGACATGAACGGTCATATCAAACTTCCAGATGTGATTTTGCTGTCCCTACAAGTTTCAGGGATGCAGTCGATTGAACTGGGAGTTAGTGATAAGGCCATTTTAGAAGAGCATAATCTGGTCTGGATTATCACAGAATACGATATTGAGGTGGTTCGTTTGCCTCGTTTTGCGGAAGAAATTACCATCGAAACGGAAGCCCTGAGCTACAATCGGCTCTTTTGCTACCGTCGCTTTACCATTTATGATGAAGCAGGTCAGGAACTCATCCACATGATGGCGACCTTTGTTCTCATGGACCGAGACAGTCGAAAAATCCATGCTGTCGAACCTGAGATTGTGGCTCCTTACCAGTCTGAATTTAATAAAAAGCTTATCCGCGGGCCAAAGTATGAGTTCTTGGAAAATCCAATTAGCAAGGATTACCATGTCCGTTTTTACGACTTGGATATGAATGGTCATGTCAATAACAGTAAATACTTGGATTGGATTTTTGAGGTCATGGGAGCGGACTTTTTGACCCACTATATTCCCAAGAAAATCAATCTCAAGTATGTCAAGGAAGTTCGACCAGGTGGGTTTATTACATCGGCTGTTGAAAGGACTGGACTGGAAAGCAAGCATGAGATTACAAGCGACGGGGCTACCAATGCCCAAGCTATCATCACATGGCAAGAAATAAAAAAGGCTTAGGGAGAAATAGATGAAATATAAAGGCTATTTAATTGATTTAGACGGAACCATTTATAAGGGGAAAGACCGAATCCCAGCAGGAGAGGCTTTTGTCCATGAATTGCAAAAGCGAGACATCCCCTATCTCTTTGTGACCAACAATACAACCCGTACTCCTGAGAGTGTTCAAGAAATGTTGGCTCAGAATTTTAATATCGATACGCCTCTATCGACTGTCTACACAGCGACTTTGGCAACTATCGACTATATGAATGACTTGGGACTGGAAAAGACTGTCTATGTTATCGGAGAATCAGGGCTCAAGGAAGCCATCAAGGCGGCTGGCTATGTGGAAGACAAGGAAAATCCTGCCTATGTGGTAGTAGGTCTGGACTGGCAAGTCGATTATGAAAAATTTGCCACAGCAACTCTAGCTATCCAAAAGGGAGCTCATTTTATCGGAACCAATCCTGACCTCAATATCCCGACAGAGCGTGGTCTTTTGCCTGGTGCTGGTTCACTGATTACCCTGCTTGAAGTAGCAACACGAGTGAAGCCTGTTTATATCGGAAAACCCAATGCCATCATTATGGACAAGGCGGTTGAGCACTTAGGCTTAGAACGTGAAGAGTTGATTATGGTTGGAGATAACTATTTAACTGATATTCGAGCAGGGATTGACAATGGCATTCCAACGCTCCTAGTAACGACTGGTTTTACTAAGGAAGAAGAAGTAGCAGACCTGCCAATTGCACCGACACATGTGGTTTCTAGCCTTGCGGAGTGGGATTTTGATGAAAACTAAACTGACCTTTTGGGCCTCTATGCTCTTTCTCCTCTCCCTCTCAATCCTTATGACCATTTATCAGGCTTGGATTTTTTATCCGCTGGAAATTCAGTGGCTAAACTTAACGAATCGAGTTTATCTAAAACCAGAAACCATTCAGTACAACTTTCATATCTTGATGAATTACCTGACCAATCCTTTTAGTCAGGTCCTAGAGATGCCAGATTTTCGTTCGTCAGCAGCTGGTCTGCACCACTTTGAGGTGGTCAAGAACCTCTTTCACTTGGTTCAGCTAGTAGCTCTAGTGACACTTCCAAGTTTCTATTTCTTTGTCAATAAGATTGTAAAAAAGGGCTTTTTATCTTTATTTAGTAAAGGGCTCCTGACCCTAGTGGTTTTTCCTTTGCTGATTGGTCTTGGGGGAGTTTTGATTGGTTTTGACCAATTCTTTACTCTTTTCCATCAAATTCTCTTTGTGGGAGATGATACCTGGCTTTTTGACCCAGCCAAGGATCCAGTGATTCTGATTTTGCCAGAGACCTTCTTCCTTCATGCCTTCCTCCTCTTTTTTGCCCTATATGAAAGCTTCTTTGGCTATCTTTATCTGAAAAGTCGTAGGAAGTGAAATGAAAGCTGTTTTTAATTTACGTATATAAAAATGCATATTGTTTGAAACCATGGTTAAGAAGGAATTAATCAAATTCAAACAAAGGCAATCGTTCGCGAACAGTCTATTTTTCTTGAAAAAATAGGCTTTTTTTCTAAAAATCTCTAGTCAAGCGCTTTATTTTTTTGTATAATAGAAGTAGCAAAGTATAGATAAGAAGAGAAAAGCATGATTACACTATTTCTATCACCGAGCTGTACATCATGTCGTAAGGCTAAGGCCTGGTTAGAAAAACATAAGGTTCCCTTTGTGGAACACAATATTATGACCAGTCCTTTAACAAGAAAAGAATTGCAACACATCCTTTCCTTGACCGAAAATGGTACTGATGACATCATTTCAACTCGTTCAAAAATTTTTCAAAAATTGAATATTGATGTAGAGAGTATTTCGGTATCGGAATTGCTTCATTTGATTGAGCAGTATCCTAGTCTTTTGCGTCGTCCAATTATTATTGATGCCAAGCGCATGCAAATCGGTTTTAATGAAGATGAGATTCGTGCTTTTCTCCCTCGTAGTTACCGTAAGCAAGAACTAAAAGAAGCAAGAATGAGAGCTGGTATTAGTTAATGAACAAACAGTATAGTTACCCACTAGATTTGTCGTGGAGCACTGAAGAACTTGCTTCAGTGCTTTCTTTTTTTAATGATGTTGAAGCTGCCTATGAAGGCAAGGTAGAGGCTAAAAAGTTACTGGACTCCTATAAGCGATTCAAGGCGGTTGTGCCAAGCAAGAGTGAAGAAAAACGTTTGGGACGAGAATTTGAAACAGTCAGTGGCTATTCGCTTTACCGAGCAGTTCAGGCGGCTAAGGAAAAAGGGGAAGGAAAGATTTCTCTTGGAAAGTAAATTTGAATTTGCTAAAGAGCTAATTAAGAAAGCGGGTCAGTACATCCTTGACCACATGCAGGAAGACTTGCGTGTTGAGACCAAGTCCTCTCCAACAGATTTGGTGACCAGACTGGACAAGGAAGTTCAGGAACTCTTGGTTGGTGAGATTTTGTCCCGTTATCCTGAGGATAAGATTTGTGCTGAAGAAGGGTGTCTGCGAGCTTCGGTTCAAGAGGGCAAGGTTTGGATCATTGATCCCATTGATGGTACCAATAATTTTGTCGCCCAGCAGGAAGGTTTTGCTGTTATGATGGCTTATTTTGAAAATGGTCAGGGACAGTTTGGTCTGATTTATGATGTGGTCAAAGGAGATTGTTATCATGGTGGTGGGGTCTTTCCAGTCTGTCGAAATAATAAGCCCCTAGCTCCCTTTAAAGCCAAACCACTTGGAGATTTTCTTATTGCGGGAAATAGTGGCATGCTGGAAACCAATGAATGGGGCTTGGCTGATTTGAGTCGAGCAGTACTTGGTGTTCGTGTTTATGGGAGTGCGGCCATTAGTTTTGCCAAGATTTTGTCAGGGCGTTTGTTGACCTATGTCACCTATCTGCAACCATGGGATTATGCTGCAGCTAGTATTTTAGGGGAAAGTCTGGGCTATCGGGTTGTGACCCTATCTGGTCAACCTCTTGATTTTCAAACCAGACAACCGGTCATGATGCTACCTCTTGAGATGCAGGAGGAAATTCAGTCCTATATTTACGAAAGGAAAAGAACTTAAATGCAATTTCCAGAAGGATTTGTTGAAAAATATGAAGAGATACTAGGAGATGAGGCAAGAGATTTTCTTGCCTCTTTTGAGGAGGAAGCGGTTTCGGCCTTTCGGGTCAATCCCTTAAAAGAAGAGCAACTTTCCTTTTCTGATGCCATTCCTCAAACCCCTTGGGGCCACTATGGGAAGGTTTCAGGGAAATCGCCTGAGCATGCTACAGGTTTAGTTTATTCGCAAGAACCTGCTGCTCAAATGGTGGCTCAAGTAGCCCAACCCAGTCCTGGTATGAAGGTCTTGGACTTGGCTGCTGCACCGGGGGGCAAATCAACTCAACTGGCAGCCTATCTAGCAGGGGAGGGGCTACTTGTTTCCAATGAAATTTCAAGCAAACGGGCTAAGATTTTAGTAGAAAATATGGAGCGCTTTGGTGCGACAAATGTTGTGGTGACCAATGAATCTGCTGACCGCTTGGCCAAGGTTTTTAAGGGCTATTTTGACCTGATTGTCCTTGATGCCCCTTGCTCAGGGGAAGGGATGTTCCGTAAGCAACCAGATGCTATGGACTATTGGAGCTTAGATTATCCGAGTCAATGTGCTAGCTTGCAAAGAGAAATTCTGGAGGATGCAGTGACCATGCTAGCAGAAAGTGGTCGCTTGGTTTATTCAACCTGTACCTGGGCTCCCGAGGAAAACGAGGATATTGTCAATTGGCTACTGGAGGACTATGATTTTGATTTGTTGCCAGTAGAGCATATCAATGGAATGGTAGCTGGTATTGATCTGCCAGAAACGGCTCGTATGTACCCTCATCATTTTAAGGGAGAGGGTCAGTTTATCGCGCATTTACAATTTAAAGGTGAAAATCCAGCCCCTAAATTTAAGACAAGTAAGAGCAATCTCAGCCGAGAACAAGTTGCCTTGTGGCAGGAATTTGCCCAAAACCACCTGAAGGTTAATCTATCGGGTATCTTGCAGACGTTTGGTGACCAACTCTATCTCCTGCCAGAACTTTTGCCAGATTTAGGGAAGCTCAAGATTGCTCGCAATGGACTGCATCTGGGCACTTTTAAGAAGAAACGCTTTGAGCCCAGTTTCGCTCTTGGTCTAGCCTTGAAACCGAGTCAGGTCGAACAGTCGGTTGAAATTGGCCAAGAAGCGTTTGTCAAGTATGTGGCTGGAGAAACTGTTCAGCTGGCAGAAAGTCTGCCAAATGGTTGGTACCAAGTTTTGGTTAAAGGCAATGGCTTGGGCTTTGCAAAGGTTACTGGAAATGTTTTGAAAAATTATTTTCCAAAAGGCCTCAGATTCAAGTGAAAATGCTAGTCAAATATCTTATTCTATGTTATAGTGAAAGTATGGATTTTTTTAGTAGGATGATTCTTGATATCTTGATTGCCATCACATGTAGTTTTACTACTCAATGAAAATCAAAGAGCAAACTAGGAAGCTAGCCATAGATAGCTCAAAATACTGTTTTGAGGTTGCAAATAGGACTGACGGAGTCAGTTACAAAGCATTGCTTTAAAGTTGTAGATAGGACTGACCAAATAGGTACATACCTATAACAAGGCAAGGCTGACCTGGTTTGAAGAGATTTTCAAAGAGTACAAGAAGTTTAGTTATTAGCGTTCTTACCGCTTGTAAACTAGATTTCCCATAAAATAGAATCTTTTCCTTTTAGTTGTAAACTAGTCTGGGAGAGTAGAGAGGTTTGAGATACCTTTCTAGCTTTTGGATTATCATCTAAGGAGAGTAACCTTTTCCTTGCATTAAAAAGGGGAAAAAGAGACACGAAATGACTATAATGGGTGACAATGGGGGAAGGGATAGACAAGAGATTTTATCCACATATGAAAAAAGGAGGTTAGAAAAGAGTAATATAGCCTATATTATATAAATAATCAATTGCGCAGAAATTTGGTAAGAATTCATGCGTCAACTCATAAAGAACTACTTAAAAAATTCACAGTATTCATAATTATTTTCGAGGAGAAAAACAGTGAAAAAAAGAAAAAAGCTTGCTCTGTCTCTTATCGCTTTTTGGCTGACGGCTTGTTTAGTAGGCTGTGCTAGCTGGATTGATCGTGGAGAATCCATAACGGCTGTTGGCTCAACTGCCTTGCAACCCTTGGTTGAAGTAGCGGCAGATGAATTTGGCACGATCCATGTTGGAAAAACGGTCAATGTCCAAGGGGGAGGTTCTGGTACAGGCTTGTCCCAGGTTCAGTCTGGGGCAGTTGATATAGGAAACTCAGATGTATTTGCTGAGGAAAAAGACGGAATTGATGCTTCTGCTCTTGTTGACCACAAGGTCGCGGTAGCTGGCTTGGCTCTGATTGCCAATAAGGAGGTCGATGTTGATAACCTAACGACAGAGCAACTTCGTCAAATCTTCATAGGTGAGGTAACCAATTGGAAAGAGGTTGGTGGTAAGGACTTACCCATCTCTGTTATCAATCGGGCAGCCGGCTCTGGCTCTCGTGCTACCTTTGATACTGTCATTATGGAAGGTCAGTCCGCCATGCAAAGTCAGGAGCAGGATTCAAATGGAGCGGTAAAATCAATCGTATCAAAAAGTCCAGGAGCTATCTCTTATTTATCTCTTACCTATATAGATGATTCGGTCAAAAGCATGAAGTTGAATGGCTATGACTTAAGTCCAGAAAATATAAGTAGCAATAATTGGCCCTTGTGGTCTTATGAGCATATGTATACATTGGGGCAGCCCAATGAGTTGGCTGCAGAATTTCTCAATTTTGTTCTCTCGGATGAGACCCAAGAAGGGATTGTCAAAGGATTGAAGTATATTCCGATTAAGGAAATGAAGGTTGAAAAAGATGCTGCCGGAACTGTGACAGTGTTGGAAGGGAGACAATAATGAATCAAGAAGAATTAGCTAAGAAAATGTTGCTTCCATCAAAGAATTCTCGTCTGGAGAAATTAGGAAAAGGTTTGACCTTTGCCTGTCTTTCTTTGATAGTCATCCTTGTGGCCATGATTTTGGTTTTCGTAGCGCAAAAAGGCTTGTCGACCTTCTTTGTCAATGGTGTGAATATCTTTGACTTTCTTTTGGGAGGAACTTGGAATCCTTCTAGTAAAGAATTTGGTGCCCTTCCTATGATTTTGGGTTCCTTTATCGTTACCATTCTCTCAGCCCTTATCGCAACACCCTTTGCTATTGGTGCAGCAGTTTTTATGACCGAAGTATCACCAAAAGGGGCGAAGATTTTGCAACCAGCTATTGAACTCCTGGTTGGGATTCCTTCAGTAGTGTACGGATTTATTGGCTTGCAAGTCGTCGTTCCCTTTGTTCGCAGTGTCTTTGGTGGGACTGGTTTTGGGATTTTGTCAGGGATTTCCGTCCTCTTTGTCATGATTTTGCCGACCGTAACCTTTATGACAACGGATAGCTTGCGTGCGGTTCCTCGTTATTATCGTGAGGCCAGTTTCGCTATGGGAGCCACTCGCTGGCAGACTATCTGGCGTGTGATCTTGAAGGCGGCCCGTTCTGGTATTTTCACTGCAGTGGTCTTTGGGATGGCGCGTGCCTTTGGTGAGGCTCTAGCTATCCAGATGGTTGTCGGAAACTCCGCTGTTATCCCAACTTCCTTGACCACACCAGCTGCAACTTTAACTTCTATATTAACTATGGGAATTGGGAACACTGTCATGGGAACTGTAAATAATAATGTTCTCTGGTCACTGGCCTTGGTACTGCTCTTGATGAGTTTAGTTTTTAACAGTGTGATTAAATTGATTACGAAAGAAAGAGGAAAGAAAAATTATGCGCGCTAAGAAATTAGATAAACTTGCAACAGCTGTCCTCTATACGATTGCTAGCATCATTGTGACAATCTTGGCTTCCTTGATTCTCTATATCTTGGTTCGGGGCTTGCCCCATATCTCTTGGTCTTTCTTGACTGGAAGGTCTTCTGCTTTTCAAGCAGGTGGTGGGATTGGCATTCAGCTTTACAATTCCTTTTTCCTATTGGTCATTACTTTGATTATTTCTGTACCTCTTTCTATGGGAGCTGGGATTTACTTGGCTGAGTATGCTAAAAAAGGTCCTGTTACCAACTTTGTGCGGACTTGTATTGAAATCTTGTCCTCTTTACCATCAGTGGTGGTGGGTCTCTTTGGTTACTTGATCTTTGTAGTCCAGTTTGAGTATGGATTTTCAATCATTTCAGGTGCCTTGGCCTTGACAGTCTTTAACTTGCCTCAGATGACGCGTAATGTAGAGGATAGTTTGAAACATGTTCACCATACCCAACGTGAGGCTGGTCTGGCTCTTGGGATTTCTCGTTGGGAGACAGTGGTTCATGTTGTTATTCCAGAAGCGCTTCCAGGTATTGTAACGGGTGTCGTCTTGGCATCTGGTCGTATCTTTGGCGAAGCTGCAGCTCTGATTTATACAGCAGGGCAATCGGCGCCAGCTCTTGACTGGTCTAACTGGAATATCCTCAGTGTGACTAGCCCCATCTCTATCTTCCGTCAAGCAGAAACCTTGGCTGTCCATATCTGGAAAGTCAATAGTGAAGGCACTATTCCAGATGGAACTATTGTATCAGCAGGTTCTGCCGCTGTGCTCCTAATCTTTATCCTGATTTTTAACTTTGGAGCTCGTAAGTTCGGAAACTATCTACACAAGAAATTAACCGCTGTCTAAAGGAGAAGCCATGTCAACATATAACTGGGATGAGAAGCATATCCTTACCTTTCCTGAAGAAAAAGTAGCCCTTTCTACTAAGGATGTCCATGTTTACTATGGTAAAAATGAATCCATTAAGGGGATTGATATGCAATTTGAAAGAAATAAAATTACAGCTTTGATTGGTCCGTCGGGATCGGGGAAATCTACCTACTTACGCAGTCTCAATCGCATGAATGATACTATTGATATTGCTAAAGTAACTGGGCAGATTCTCTATCGTGGAATTGATGTCAACCGTCCAGAAATCAACGTTTATGAAATGCGTAAACACATTGGAATGGTTTTTCAACGCCCTAATCCATTTGCTAAGTCAATTTACCGTAATATTACCTTTGCGCATGAACGTGCTGGAGTTAAGGATAAGCAAGTCCTAGATGAAATCGTAGAAACCTCCCTTCGTCAGGCTGCCCTCTGGGATCAGGTTAAAGACGATCTCCACAAGTCAGCCTTGACCTTATCAGGTGGTCAGCAACAACGTCTCTGTATCGCTCGTGCCATCTCTGTTAAGCCAGATATCCTCTTAATGGATGAGCCAGCCTCAGCCTTGGATCCGATTGCGACCATGCAACTAGAAGAGACCATGTTTGAGCTCAAGAAAAACTTTACCATCATCATTGTAACGCATAATATGCAGCAGGCTGCTCGTGCAAGTGACTATACAGGCTTCTTTTACTTGGGTGATTTGATTGAGTATGACAAAACTGCAACTATTTTCCAAAATGCCAAGCTACAGTCCACCAATGACTATGTATCTGGTCACTTTGGTTAGAAAGGAAACCGTATGACAGATGCGATTTTACAGGTATCAGACCTGTCCGTTTATTATAATAAAAAGAAGGCTTTGAATAGTGTTTCCCTATCTTTCCAACCTAAGGAAATTACAGC
The DNA here is from genome assembly GCF_013276425.1 of Streptococcus sp. 3874. Taxonomy (NCBI): domain Bacteria; kingdom Bacillati; phylum Bacillota; class Bacilli; order Lactobacillales; family Streptococcaceae; genus Streptococcus; species Streptococcus sp. 3874. The sequence goes on from NZ_VMLA01000033.1 coordinate 20,136, forward strand.
CTTGATTGGTCCATCTGGATCAGGGAAGTCAACCCTCCTCAAGTCTCTTAACCGCATGGGAGATCTCAATCCAGAGGTGACCACAACTGGATCCGTGGTGTACAATGGTCACAACATCTACAGTCCGCGTACAGATACGGTTGAATTACGTAAGGAAATCGGAATGGTTTTCCAACAACCTAATCCTTTCCCTATGACTATCTATGAGAATGTTGTCTACGGGCTTCGTATCAATGGAATTAAGGATAAGCTGGTTCTGGATGAAGCCGTAGAAAAAGCCTTGAAAGGTGCCTCTATCTGGGATGAGGTCAAGGATCGTCTACATGATTCAGCTATTGGATTGTCAGGTGGTCAACAGCAGCGTGTCTGTGTGGCCCGTGTCTTGGCAACCAGTCCTAAAATCATCCTCTTGGATGAGCCAACTTCGGCTTTGGATCCGATTTCAGCTGGTAAAATTGAGGAAACCTTGTATGGTCTAAAAGACAAGTACACCATGCTTCTGGTAACCCGTTCCATGCAACAAGCTTCACGTATCTCTGATAAGACAGGATTTTTCCTAGATGGAGATTTGATTGAATTTAATGATACCAAGCAGATGTTCCTTGATCCCCAACACAAGGAAACGGAAGACTATATTACAGGAAAATTTGGATAAGGAGATGAAAGATGTTACGATCTCAATTTGAAGAAGATTTAGAGAAATTACATAACCAGTTCTACGCTATGGGACAAGAAGTGCTCTCACAAATCAATCGTACGGTGCGTGCCTTTGTCACGCATGACCGTGACCTGGCAAAAGAGGTCATCGAAGATGACGCAGAAGTAAATGAATACGAAGTGAAACTGGAAAAGAAATCATTTGAAATGATTGCACTCCAACAACCAGTCTCTCAAGATTTGCGTACAGTCTTGACTGTCCTTAAGGCTGTATCAGATGTGGAGCGTATGGGGGATCACGCTGTAGCCATTGCCCAGGCAACCATCCGTATGAAGGGGGAAGAGCGCATCCCAGCTGTAGAGGAAGAAATTCAAAAAATGGGACGTGAAGTTAAAAGCGTTGTTGAAGCAGCACTTGATCTTTATCTTAATGGTTCTGTTGACGACGCATACCGGGTAGCCTCCATGGATGAGCAAATTAACCACTATTTTGAAACTATCCGTGACCTTGCGACTGAAGAGATTAAGAAAAATCCAGAAGCCATTGTTACGGGTCGTGATTATTTCCAAGTTATTTCCTACTTGGAGCGTATCGGTGACTATGCTAAAAATATCTGTGAATGGGTTGTTTACTTTGAAACAGGTAAGATTGTCGAATTATAAAGTATTCAAAGGATAAAATTATTGTGAAAGCTTACTTTTTAATACAGTAAGCTTTCATTGTATAGATAGTTTACTTTGTCAGAGGTGAATAATGAACTACATACAGAATATCAGAAAAAAGTTGGAAAAGATAAGATTATTTTAAATTTTACCTGTGGAATATTAAGTCAATCAGGAAAAATTTTATTACAAAAACGAGCAGATAAAGGAACGTGGGGATTACCAGGTGGTGCTCTTGAATTAGGAGAATCGGCTTTAGAAGCTTTAGTGCGAGAGTTTTATGAAGAAACAGGAGTCGAAGTGAGGGTGGAAAAACTCTTAAATGTTTATACAAAATATTCAGACAGTTATCCGAATGGTGATGAGGCTCAAGTTCTTACAATCTTGTATTTAGTTTCATCTGAAACTTCTATCTCTACAAATTTTTTTACAAGTGATGAAACTTTAGAATTAGGATTTTTTGATCATAGTGACATACAAAATATTGCAATTGTAAACCAGCAGCATCAAGATATGATAAATGATTTTTTTGAAAATAAGTTCCCAATAGATAGATAAACTAACCACTGTATTTCTATTTTTTAGTAAATATATTTTATGAAAATGCAAGAAAACACTTGACAAGTAACTTAGATATCGTTATAATTATACAAAATTAACAGAGGGGTTGTTTATTTATGAAATCAAAAAAATGGATATTTGTTTTATGTAGTTTTCTTGCAAGTTTCTTCTTAGTAGCTTGCCAGTCAGGTTCGAATGGTTCTCAGTCAGCTGTTGAGGCCATTAAGCAAAAGGGGAAATTGGTTGTGGCGACAAGTCCTGACTATGCACCTTTTGAATTTCAGTCTTTAGTTGACGGGAAAAATCAGGTAGTCGGTGCGGACATTGATATGGCTCAAGTTATCGCTGATGAACTTGGGGTGAAGTTGGAAATTTCAAGCATGAGTTTTGACAATGTCTTGACCAGTCTTCAAACTGGGAAGGCTGACCTAGCAGTTGCGGGAATTAGCGCTACTGACGAGAGAAAAGAAGTCTTTGATTTTTCAATCCATTACTATGAAAACAAGATTAGTTTCTTGGTTCGTAAGGCTGATGTAGAAAAATACAAGGATTTAACTAGCCTTGAAAGTGCTAATATTGCGGCTCAAAAAGGGACTGTTCCAGAATCAATGGTCAAGGAACAATTGCCAAAAGCTCAATTAACTTCCCTAACTAATATGGGTGAAGCAGTCAATGAATTGCAGGTTGGAAAAGTAGATGCTGTTCATATGGATGAGCCTGTTGCACTTAGTTATGCTGCTAAAAACGCTGACTTAGCTGTCGCAATTGTCAGCTTGAAGATGAAGGACGGCGACGCCAATGCCGTTGCTCTTAGAAAAAATAGTGATGATTTGAGAGAAGTTGTAGACAAGGTCATCCAAAAACTCAAGGATGAAGGAACTTACCAAAGCTATCTTGAAAAAGCAGCAAGTCTAACTGAAGTTGAAGAATAAGAAAAAGCAGAGTTGGATGTCATTCCAATTCTGCTTTTAAATAGTTTAAAACCTTTTCCAGATTGTCTAGGGACACCTTGGCAAATTGATAAGGACAGGTGCTTAAATAGGCCTCTTCAAAGAAGTCCAAGCCTAGTTGACTGTGTTTGAGATTGGCGATTTTAGGATACTGTCTCAGGTCTAGCAATAAACCATCGTGAAGAGGAAAATGAGGAAGAGGACAGGGGCTGTAAGCTAGTCTTTCCTTGATTTGTTTTTGGTAAGTTTCTTGATTATTCAAGCGAGTCAGACGATTTTTCTCAAACAATTGACTATCGATATAGAGTGATAAGGCCTTTTGCATGATGAGGTTGCTGTCGTAGTCTAGGATATTTTTGTAGGCCACAAATGCTTCTTTGATAGCATTTGGAAGAATGAGTGCTGTAATACGAAGGGCTGGAAAGAGGCTGGTCGAGAAGGACTTGATATAAATGACACGCTCCTCTGTATCAAGATAGTGGAAGGTTTGGCCCTTCTTGGAGTCCAAATCACCCAGATAATCGTCCTCTACGATATAGACATCATACTTGGCTGCTAAGTCAAGAATAGCTCGTTTGTCCTGCTCAGAATAGGAATGGCCTAGAGGATAGTGAAATCGAGGAATGGTATAGAAAAACTTAATTTTTCCTGTTTTGAAGTGGCCTTCCAGTTCCTTCAAGTCAATCCCATCAATGCCTCGTTCAATCGTTTGATAGTCCAGACCCTGAGCAATCAAGAGGCGATTCATTCGATGGTAGGTCGGTTGTTCCATCAAGATTTCCTTGGCTTGGCTAGGGAAGGAAATTTGAGAAAGGATAAACAAGGCTTGTTGGGTTCCAGAAGTCAGTACCAGTTGGTCAGCCTTGCAGTAGAGGGCTTGGTCAAAGAGGAGTTGGTGAATGGATTGTCTTAAGTCTTCTAAACCTTCTTGATTTTCATAGTAGTTGAAGAGGTAGTTTTCCCGGCCAATCAAAGTTTCATTGACACAGAGTCGGAAATCGTCATAGGCGCTGGCGTGTTCATCCGTAACCTCGATTTCGAGGTCTTGGTGTTGCCCTTGTTCTAGGACATAGTAGCCACTCTGGGGCTTGGCATAGAGGTATTGTTCGTACCGTAATTCCAGCAGGGCGCGCTGAACGGTGTCCTTGCTACAGTGAAAGTCAAGGCTTAGTTGACGGATAGAAGGCAGGCGACTTCCCGTCGGAAAGCGTCCAGACTCGATACCATTTTTCAGATAGGAAACGACCTCTTGGTACTTGCTTTGTTTCTTCATTCCAGACCTCCCTTGATTTTGTTACATTGTACCCTTTTTTTTCCTTCTTGGCAATGTCTAGGGTGTTTCTCTCGTTCACATCTAAGAGCAAATGTGGTATATTCCCATCTTTAATACTTTTTTTGAAATCAAAGAGCAACCAAATGCAGATGTGACAGTTTTTCGGAACTTTTTTCTCTTTAAAACAAAATATGTATTTTTATCTGGGGTTGGTTTGTTTTAAAAAGTTTTCATGCTAATTTCCCCGTATTACTTGCACATATTTTTAGGAAAAAACTTGAAACCGTTTTCTAGTTGTGGTATAATAGAATTGAAAAATAAAAGTATACGAATGACTTGTTAGAAAGGAGTTTTAAATCAGAAAATCAAGTTATTTTATCAGTAATATATATTTGTGACTTGAAGGAGTGTTTTTTATGAAATTTAAAAAAACTGTAACTTCAGCTCTTGTTGTATTATCACTATTTTCTATTATGTCTCCTTCTATAGTTTCTGTTAGAGTATTTGCTGATGATGTAACTACTACGGAAGTTTCTGAAATTAGTACCCAAGAACAAAAATAAATAGATGATGTAGCTAATGTTCTTGATCAAATGTTTAGAAATGGAGTTAATGAAAAAAATTTTACTGAATATGTTTATAAAAACTTTTCTCAAAAAGATATTGCTCTTGCGGAAAATAAATTAGAAACTAATATTAATAATCTCTATGACAGAGTCCCTTGGGATGAGATGGGAGGATGTATAGCGAGAAAAATACGAGAAGAATTTTTTGCTATGACCAATGTTTCGCTAATTGTTAAGTATGCGCAGAAAAAGGCTTGGTTAGAATTAGCTAAAGTGGTACTAAGATTTGTTAAAGCTAATGGACTTAAAACAAATATTTATATCATTGCTGGTCAGTTGGCTATTTGGGCAGTTCAGTGTGGTCTGGAATAATGCGTGATAAAAACTTTTTAATAAAAGATGGGATTATTAGCTTTTTGATTGGATTTGTATATGCATATTTAGTGTTACAAAAATTTATCCTTTGGAAAATCCTTTTGTTTGCATTTATTTTTGCAATTATTAATACAATATTTATGTTTGCTAGGAACAAAAAATAAATAATGATTTAGTTAAATAAAAAAAGGCCCCTAGGGAAGTGTGTTCCTTAGGGGTTGTTGTGCCAGTTCAAGTTTTGTTTCTGTCAAAATCTCAGGCTACCCGTCGGAAAGCGTCCAGACTCGATGCATTTTTCAGATAAGCTACGACCTCTTGGTACTTGCTTTGTTTCTTCATTCCAGACCTCCCTTGATTTTGTTACATTGTACCCTTTTTTTCTTTCTTGGCAATGTCTAAGGTGTTTCTCTCGTTCACATATAAAGCTAAATGTGGTATACTTAGGAGTAACATTTATAGAATAACAAACAAGAAAGAGAATGGATAAGAACGTGCAGGAACCAGTGAAATTATTTCAATACAATACCCTTGGAGCCTTGATGGCTGGCCTTTATGGTGGGACCATGACAGTAGGAGAATTGCTAGAGCATGGAGACCTTGGTTTGGGAACCTTGGATTCCATTGATGGGGAATTGATTGTCTTGGATGGCAAGGCTTATCAAGCCAAAGGCTCAGGAGAGCAACCGGAAATTGTAGAAGTATCACCAGATGCCCTTATTCCTTACGCAGCAGTAGTACCACATCAGGCAGAGGTCATTTTCCGCCAGCGCTTTGAGATGACAGACAAGGAATTGGAAGAACGGATTGAGTCTTATTATGACGGGGAAAATCTTTTCCGCTCTATCAAGATTCGTGGGGAATTTTCACATATGCATGTGCGCATGATTCCTAAGTCGGCACCAGATACCAAGTTTGCTGATGTCGCAACCCATCAACCTGAATATAGTCGTGACAATGTGGCAGGAACCATCGTTGGTTTCTGGACGCCAGAGATTTTCAATGGGGTCAGTTTGGCAGGATATCATCTACATTTTATCTCAGATGATTTGACCTTCGGTGGGCATGTTATGGACTTTGTTATCAAGGAAGGCATTATCGAGGTGGGAGCTATTGACCAGTTGGACCAACGTTTCCCAGTCCAAGACCGTCAATACTTGTTTGCTAAGTTCAATGTTGACGAGATGAAAAAAGATATTGAAAAGGCAGAATAGGAGAAGAAAATGATCATTCATATTATCATTACCATGGTGCTGTTGCTGGCTTTCTTGCTAGGGAGCGTTTGGTATGCCAAAAAGAAATACCAGACTAATCTAGCTGCCTTGGGATTGGGTGCAGTCGCTTTCTTTGTTTCTTCGCAGATTTTGGAAAAACTGGTGCATATCTTAGTTTTACATCCTCAAAAAGACGGTAGTATTGCTCTCTTGCAAGATCATCCGCTTGTCTATATCATCTATGGCCTAGCCATGGCAGCATTTTTTGAGGAAACGGCTCGTCTTATTTTCTTCAAATGGTTGGAGAAAAAGAGAAGTTTGGAAAAGGCAGACGCCTTGGCCTATGGGTTAGGGCATGGTGGTTTGGAGTTGATTTTCCTAGGTCTTACTAGTTTACTCAATCTCTACTTCGTGCTTTCGGCAGTTCAAACTCAGGATCCACAGGTCATGCAATTACTGTCTGAAAATATGTTGAAAACCATTCAGTCACTTTCGGTCTGGCAGATTTATTTGCTTGGTTTTGAGAGAATCTTGGCGCTAGGTTTCCAATTACTCTTGACTGTTTGGGTTTACCAAGCTGTTCGCCAGAAGAAATGGATTTATCTCCTAGCAGCCTATGGCCTACATGCCTTCTTTGACCTAGCACCATCTCTAGTCCAAGTTGGCTGGTTGACAAATCCAGTCTTGGTTGAAGTTGTCCTAGCACTTGAACTTGTTCTGGTTGCCTATGGGACCAAGGCAATCTTTTGTAAAAAATCATAAGAAAAAAGGGGGAAACCTCTTTTTCTTATGCAAAATCCAGACAAGGTCTTTTTATGGTCGTCAAATGTCTCTAAAAATGGTATAATGGAATGAATTTTGTAAAAGGAAGAGTGACATGTCTGTAAGAGAAAAAATGCTTGAAATCTTAGAAGGGATTGATATCCGTTTTAAGGAACCCTTGCATAGCTATAGTTATACAAAAGTAGGTGGAGAGGCCGATTATCTGGTCTTTCCACGAAATCGTTTTGAGTTGGCTCGCGTTGTCAAATTTGCTAATCAAGAAAATATCCCTTGGATGGTTCTTGGCAATGCTAGCAATATCATCGTTCGTGATGGTGGAATTCGTGGATTTGTCATCTTGTGTGACAAGCTCAATAATGTTTCTGTTGATGGCTATACTATTGAAGCAGAAGCAGGGGCTAACTTGATTGAAACAACTCGCATTGCGCTTCGTCATAGTTTGACTGGCTTTGAGTTTGCTTGTGGCATTCCAGGAAGCGTTGGCGGTGCTGTCTTTATGAATGCGGGTGCCTATGGTGGCGAGATTGCCCACATCTTGCAGTCTTGTAAGGTCTTGACTAAGGATGGGGAAATCGAGACCCTGTCTGCCAAGGACTTGGCTTTTGGTTACCGCCATTCAGCTATTCAGGAGTCTGGTGCAGTTGTCTTGTCAGCTAAATTTGCCCTAGCCCCAGGAACCCATCAGGTTATCAAGCAGGAAATGGACCGCTTGACGCACTTACGTGAACTCAAGCAACCTTTGGAATACCCATCCTGTGGTTCGGTCTTTAAGCGTCCAGTCGGGCATTTTGCAGGTCAGTTAATTTCAGAAGCTGGCTTGAAAGGCTATCGTATCGGTGGTGTTGAAGTGTCTGAAAAGCACGCAGGATTTATGATCAATGTTGCTGATGGAACGGCTAAAGACTACGAGGACTTGATTGAGTCTGTGATTGAAAAAGTCAAGGAACACTCTGGCGTTACTCTTGAGAGAGAAGTTCGTATCTTGGGTGAAAGCAAGTAGGAAGCTTTGGCTAAAAAGCTGCTGCTATGTCATGGAAAGGGGGTGAAAGCCTATCGTTAGTGCAGAAGAATGTAGGCAGTTCAATCTCCTACACGAGGTAGTAGTGGCCTGACAGAGCCCTGATCTGTTAATCTATGAAAAAGAAGGAATAAATGACAATTGAAAAAACCAATTATTGAATTCAAAAACGTCTCTAAAGTTTTTGAAGACAGCAACACCAAGGTTCTCAAAGATATCAACTTTGAGTTGGAAGAAGGGAAATTCTACACTCTTTTAGGCGCATCTGGTTCAGGGAAATCAACTATCCTTAACATCATTGCAGGTTTACTGGATGCGACAACAGGAGATATTTTATTGGACGGTGTCCGAATCAATGACATTCCAACCAACAAGCGTGACGTCCATACCGTCTTCCAATCCTATGCCTTATTTCCACATATGAATGTGTTTGAAAATGTTGCTTTTCCGCTCCGCTTGCGTAAGATCGACAAGAAAGAAATCGAGCAACGCGTAGCGGAAGTTCTCAAGATGGTTCAGTTGGAAGGGTATGAAAAACGATCCATTCGTAAACTCTCAGGAGGACAACGTCAGCGTGTGGCTATTGCCCGTGCCATTATCAACCAACCCCGTGTGGTTTTGTTGGATGAGCCTTTGTCAGCGCTGGACTTAAAATTACGAACAGACATGCAGTACGAACTGCGTGAACTGCAACAACGATTGGGCATTACCTTTGTCTTTGTCACTCACGATCAGGAAGAAGCCCTGGCCATGAGTGACTGGATTTTCGTTATGAATGATGGCGAGATTGTTCAGTCTGGAACTCCTGTGGACATCTACGATGAGCCAATCAACCACTTTGTTGCCACCTTTATCGGGGAGTCAAATATCTTGCCAGGTACCATGATTGAGGACTACTTGGTTGAGTTTAACGGCAAACGCTTTGAAGCAGTAGATGGGGGGATGAAGCCAAATGAGCCTGTCGAGGTTGTCATTCGTCCAGAGGACTTGCGCATTACCCTGCCTGAAGAAGGCAAGCTCCAAGTTAAGGTGGATACCCAGCTCTTCCGTGGGGTGCACTATGAAATTATCGCCTATGACGAACTTGGAAATGAATGGATGATCCACTCAACTCGTAAGGCCATCGTTGGAGAGGAAATCGGTCTGGACTTTGAGCCAGAAGACATCCATATCATGCGTCTCAACGAAACTGAAGAAGAGTTCGATGCTCGTATCGAAGAATACGTGGAAATCGAAGAGCAAGAAGCAGGTCTGATCAATGCAATCGAGGAGGAAAGAGATGAAGAAAACAAGCTCTAAACTCTTTGTAGTTCCCTACATGCTCTGGATCGCCCTCTTTGTCCTGACACCCTTGGTCTTGATTTTCGGACAATCCTTTTTCAACATTGAAGGCCAGTTTAGTTTAGAAAACTATAAATCTTACTTTGCGTCACAAAACTTGACCTACCTAAAAATGAGCTTTAACTCTGTACTCTATGCAGGAATTGTGACCTTTGTAACCCTGCTCATCAGCTATCCGACAGCCCTCTTTTTGACCCGTCTCAAGCACCGTCAACTCTGGCTCATGCTGATTATCCTACCTACCTGGATCAATTTGCTCCTTAAAGCCTATGCCTTTATCGGAATTTTTGGTCAGAATGGCTCTATTAACCAATTCTTGGAATTTATCGGAATCGGCTCACAACAGTTGCTTTTTACCGATTTCTCCTTTATCTTTGTCGCAAGCTACATCGAGCTTCCCTTTATGATTTTGCCGATTTTCAATGTCTTGGACGATATGGATAACAATCTCATCAATGCCAGCTACGACCTTGGTGCGACCAAGTGGGAAACCTTCCGTCATGTCATCTTCCCTCTATCTATGAACGGAGTGAGAAGTGGGGTCCAATCGGTCTTTATCCCAAGTTTGAGTCTCTTCATGCTGACCCGTTTGATTGGTGGGAACCGCGTTATCACGCTGGGAACAGCCATTGAGCAAAACTTTCTGACCAATGACAACTACGGTATGGGTTCTACCATCGGTGTGATTCTCATCCTGACCATGTTCATCACCATGTGGGTAACTAAGGAAAGGAGAGAACGATGAAAAAATTTGCCAATCTATATCTAGGACTGGTCTTTCTTGTCCTCTACCTGCCGATTTTTTACCTGATTGGCTATGCCTTTAATGCAGGCAATGACATGAATAGCTTTACAGGCTTTAGCTTGAGTCATTTTAAAACCATGTTTGGCGATGGTCGTCTCATGTTGATTGTGACTCAGACCTTTTTCTTGGCCTTTCTATCAGCCTTGATAGCGACCATTATCGGGACTTTTGGTGCCATTTACATCTACCAGTCTCGTAAGAAATACCAAGAAGCCTTTCTATCACTCAATAATATCCTCATGGTTGCGCCTGATGTTATGATTGGTGCCAGCTTCTTGATTCTTTTTACTCAGCTCAAGTTTTCACTTGGCTTTTTGACCGTTCTTTCTAGTCACGTGGCCTTCTCGATTCCTATCGTGGTCTTGATGGTCTTGCCTCGACTCAAGGAAATGAACGGTGACATGATTCATGCGGCCTATGACCTTGGTGCCAGTCAATTTCAGATGTTCAAGGAAATCATGCTTCCTTACCTGACTCCGTCTATCATTGCAGGTTATTTCATGGCCTTCACCTATTCGCTAGATGACTTTGCCGTGACCTTCTTTGTAACGGGAAATGGCTTTTCAACCCTATCAGTCGAGATTTACTCTCGTGCTCGTAAAGGGATTTCTCTAGAAATCAATGCCCTGTCTGCCCTTGTCTTTCTCTTTAGTATTATCCTAGTTGTTGGCTATTACTTTATCTCACGTGAGAAGGAGGAGCAAGCATGAAAAAACTCTATTCATTTTTAGCAGGAATTGCAGCCATTATCCTGGTCTTATGGGGAATTGCGACGCATTTAGATAGTAAAATCAATAGTCGAGATAGTCAAAAACTGGTCATTTACAACTGGGGAGACTATATCGATCCAGAACTCTTGGAGCAATTCACAGAAGAAACAGGCATCCAAGTTCAGTATGAGACCTTTGACTCCAACGAAGCCATGTATACCAAGATCAAGCAGGGTGGAACGACCTATGATATTGCCATTCCTAGTGAATACATGATCAACAAGATGAAGGACGAAGACCTCTTAGTTCCGCTTGATTATTCAAAACTTGAAGGAATCGAAAATATCGGACCAGAGTTTCTCAACCAGTCCTTTGACCCAGGCAATAAATTCTCCATCCCTTACTTCTGGGGGACTTTGGGAATTGTCTACAATGAAACCATGGTAGAGGAAGCGCCTGAGCATTGGGATGACCTCTGGAAGCCAGAGTATAAGAACTCTATTATGCTCTTTGATGGGGCGCGTGAGGTGTTGGGACTCGGGCTTAACTCGCTTGGTTACAGCCTCAATTCCAAGGATCCGCAGCAGTTGGAAGAGACAGTGGATAAGCTCTACAAGTTGACTCCAAATATCAAGGCTATTGTGGCGGACGAGATGAAGGGATACATGATTCAGAATAACGCTGCAATCGGTGTGACCTTCTCTGGGGAAGCCAGCCAAATGCTAGAAAAAAATGAAAATCTACGCTATGTGGTTCCGACTGAGGCCAGCAACCTTTGGTTTGACAATATGGTCATTCCCAAAACAGTCAAAAACCAAGATGCAGCCTATGCCTTTATCAACTTTATGTTGAAACCTGAAAATGCTCTCAAAAATGCGGAGTATGTCGGCTATTCAACACCAAACCTACCAGCGAAGGAATTGCTCCCAGAGGAAACAAAGGAAGATAAGGCCTTCTATCCCGATGTTGAAACCATGAAACACCTAGAAATTTATGAGAAATTTGACTATAAATGGACAGGGAAATATAGCGACCTCTTCCTACAGTTTAAAATGTATCGGAAGTAGGAGATAAACGTAAGAAGACGAATCAGTTAAGCTGGTTCGTTTTTTAGAAAAAATAGAAATTATGGTATAATAGTTTTAGGCAGAGAGTTATTAGTATTGTTTATAGCATCTCTGAAAATTTAATTCCAAAGGAGTTCAAAATGAGCCAGACTACGCAAATGCATATATATATAACCTAATAAAAAATGCAAAAATATATATTGAAACCTACTGAAAATTCAGTAGGCTTTTTGCGTTTCTTGGAGGTATCTAATGGCTAAAAAGTTATTAAATATCACTGAGATTGAGGATAGAACTAAGGTTTTAGTAGAAAATCTTAATAAATTGACATTTATTATTGATTTTGTTTCATTGTTTGACATTACTAAAACGACTATAACAAGAGCAAGTAAAGTGGCAACTGATGATTTTATAATAAAAAACAGATTGTATTTTCGTAAAGTTGAAAATCAGCCATTACTTGCTCTGACTGAGATTGATAAAGAGTTGGAGGGTCAGGTTCGTAAATCTCGATTTATTATTACAACAGATTTTCAAGAATTATATGCAAAGGATACACAGACAGGGCTGACTCTTGCAATTTCTTTTAATGATTTACCAGCCCATTGTGACTTCTTCTTACCTTGGAATGGTATTGAAAAGATTGATTATGATAAGGAAAATCCAGCTGATGTAAAAGCGGCAGAGCGTTTCACCAAACTTTATGACGAACTAATTTCTATCAATCCTGAACTAGCCATCACTGAAACTGATGGTAAATCATTTAATCTATTTTTGATCCGTGTTCTTTTTCTACTATTTGCAGAAGATACAAATATCATCTCCAAGGGAGCTTTCACAAATGTTATTAAGATGAGGACATCCGAAGATGGTTCTGACTTAAATGAGTGTGTTAGAAAGTTATTTACTGTTTTAGATATGCCTGAATGTAGTCGTCAGGATTTGGAGTCGTGGTTATCAGATTTTCCCTATGTAAATGGTAAGCTTTTTTCAGAGCCACATCATGACCTTATTTTCAATAAAAGAACTCGTCAATTACTCATTGAAGCAGGGGAATTGCTAAACTGGAATGAAATCAATCCAGATATTTTGGGCTCAATGATTCAAACCGTGGCAAATGCAGAAGCGAGATCAACATCGGGTATGCACTATACTAGCGTGCCCAATATTATGAAGGTCATCAAACCACTATTTTTAGATAATTTACGAGCAGCATTTACGGAATTAGAAGAACGAGCTGATTACTATATAGGAGGTGGTGACTTTAGCGAGGAACATCGTCGCAAGGAATTACGACAAATCTTACCTAAGTTAGAAGATTTACTCACTCGTATGGCCTCTATCAAGTTTTTAGACCCTGCCTGTGGTTCTGGAAATTTCCTCATCATTACCTATAAAGAACTTCGTCGTTTAGAAATTAATATCTTAGTCAAACAGCGTGAAATTCGTGACTCCTTGAATGAAAAAGCTGTTTATCAAGGAGAATTGATTGCTGATGCATCTAAGATTTCTCTATCCCAGTTTTCAGGAATTGAATTGGATGATTTCGCTCATGAAGTAGCAAGGCTATCCTTGTATGTAGCAGAACACCAGATGAATGTGGAAATGGAAGAAGCTCTTGCTGATGTCCATCCAAGGCTACTCCCCTTAAGAGAAGCTGGAAATATCGTTTGTGGGAATGCTCTAAGAATTGAATGGGAAACTGTGTTGAATGTCAAGGCAGATGACGAAGTTTATATATTTGGAAATCCGCCGTATATAGGCTCTAAAAAAATGACCTTGGAACAAAAGAAGGAACTGGAAAATGTGATTTGTTCAGAAATTTCTTCTAAAAAATTAGATTATATTTCGGGATGGTTTTATAAGGCAACTCACCTTATTTATGGTAAAAATGCTCAATATGCTTTTGTAACAACAAATTCAATAAATCAAGGTGAACAAGTTTCAATTTTGTGGAGTGTTCTTCTACGATATGGTCAAATTTCCTTTGCGTATCAATCTTTTAAATGGAACAATAGCGCGGCCCATAATGCAGGGGTTACAGTTACGATTATTGGATTTTCAAATAAAAATGATAAGAAAAGAATTATATATAGTGATAAGGGAGAAAGTTATGGAAAGAATATAAATCCCTACCTAACTTTTGCAGATGATATTATTGTATCTAATCACAATGATGCAGAGAAGTTAAATAATTTTCCAAAAATAGTCTTTGGGAATATGCCAAGAAGTAAATATCTAATACTGACAAATGATGATAAAAATAAATTAGTTCAAAGATATCCTGAAACTGAAGTGTATTTTAAAAAGTATATTGGAGCAGATGAGTATATCAATGGAAATTTTAGATATACTATTTGGATTGATCAAGATGAATATACTAAATTAGATAAGATCCAGGAATTCCATCAATTATTTGAAAATGTAAGACAAGAACGCCTGAATTCTCAGGCTGCTGGAACAAGAGAAACTGCATCCACACCATGGAAATTTGTACAACGAGGTGAATGGGACGAAGCATATGAAAAAGGCGATATAGAAGGTTGTCAAGCCATTATTGTTCCACGTGTATCATCAGAATCTCGTACTTATGTACCTATGGGATTTATTGAAGATGACACAATTGTATCAGATTCTGCCATGGTTATTTACAATGCTCCTATCTGGCTTCTTGGTATCTTAGAATCCAAAATGCACATGGTTTGGCTTCGTTCAATTGGTGGTAAATTAAAGACAGATTATCGTTATTCAGCTGGGTTGGTCTATAATACATTCCCAATTCCAGAACTTTCGGAATCTCGGAAAAGTATGCTTGAGGATGCTGTTTTTGAAATGCTGGATGTTCGAGAAGAAGAAGGTGGAACCTTGGCTGAATTGTACGGTGGAGCCAATAAGCCGATGAACGAACGTCTTCGCCAAGCACATGAAAAAATTGATGGTATCGTAGAACGTGCCTACCAGCAAAAAACTTTTGAATCAGATGAAGAAAGGCTCAGTGTCTTATTGAATCTGTACAAAGAAATGACAGAAAAGGAAGCGAAATGACCTCAAATATATTTGAAATCAATTACAATGGTACAGGTGCTAGTCAATCAAATAATGCACTTGGAATGCGTGAAATGCAGGCGCGTGTATATGCTAAGAGAACTTCTCAACACTTATTGATTAAGGCTCCTCCTGCCTCTGGTAAGTCGAGAGCTCTGATGTTTATTGCTCTTGATAAACTACATGCTCAAGGCCTGAAAAAAGCTATTATAGCAGTCCCAGAAAGATCTATCGGAAAATCCTTTCGTTCAACAAAATTGACTGAATATGGTTTTTACTGGGACTGGGAAGTGCTTCCAAAAAATAATTTGACTGAACAAGGAACCAGCAAAAGTAAGGTAAAACAGTTTGTAGACTTTATGCATTCAGAGTCGCCTGACGATAGAGTTCTAATCTGTACGCATGCCACCTTGCGTTTTGCCTTTGAACAGCTGGCTGATAGTGATTTTAATGATGTTCTTTTAGCTATCGATGAATTTCATCATGTATCTCAAGATGATAATTCAGTTTTAGGGAATGCTTTGAGAAACATATTAGCCAATTCAACAGCTCATGTAGTGGCTATGACAGGATCTTACTTCCGTGGAGATTCTGTCCCTATTTTGGCACCTGAAGATGAGCAAAAATTTGATAAGGTATCCTATACTTATTATGAACAGTTGGAGGGGTACAAATATCTGAAAAGTTTTGCTATGGGTTATAACTTTTATCGTGGTCGTTACACGGATGCTTTGCACGAAGTACTGGACACAAGCAAGAAAACTATTATTCATATTCCCAATGTAAACTCAGGTGAATCAACCAAGGATAAGTATGATGAAGTTGACCGAATTTTAGACGAACTGGGGCAAGCCGTTCCAGACCCTAAGACTGGATTATGGTTGGTTACTGAGGAAACAGGTCGTGTATTGAAGGTCGCTGACCTTGTCACAGAAGAAGGGCGTGAAAAAGTACAGGATTATCTAAACAAGATGACCAGTTTAGATGATCTCGATATCATTATCGCACTTGGTATGGCTAAAGAAGGTTTTGACTGGCCTTATGCTGAGTATGCTTTAACGATTGGCTATCGTCAGTCGCTGACAGAAATTGTTCAGATTATAGGTCGAGTAACACGGGATAGTTCCAATAAGTCACATGCTCAATTTACCAATCTCATTTCTCAACCAGATGCTCAAGATGATGAAGTTTTCTTTGCTGTGAATAATGTTATGAAGGTTATTACAGCTAGCCTATTGATGGAGTCTGTTTTAGCACCAAATTTTAAGTTCAAACGAAAAGATCGAGAAGACCAGAAATCTTCTGGTGCCGAAATGTTTGTGAAAGGCTTAAAAGAGCCTAGCACTCAAAGAACAAAGGATATCATAGAAAATGATTTGAATGACTTACGTGCTAGTATATTGCAAGAACCGCGTATCCAAACTGCAATTGCTGCGGGAACGGATGCAGAAGTCATTAATAAGCAAATGATTCCAGCCATCATTAAACAAATCTATCCTGACTTAAGTGGGGCTGAAGTTGAAGAAGTTCGTCAACAGTTTATTAGTCAATCGGTAGTTCAATCAGCTGAACGGAAAGAGGGAGTAGGGCAAACAGACTTTCTAAAAATGGCAGATAAATTTGTGAATATTGATGACTTATCCATTGATTTGATTGATCAGATTAATCCTTTCCAGAGAGCTTACGAAGTTATATCACGTGAAATTGATGCTCCGACTTTGCGTCTAATACAAGATTATATGGATGGTCAGAAGATGGAGTTTTCTGAAGAAGAACTGTTAATTCTTTATCCTCAAATTAAGCAGTTTTTAAATGAAAATGGTCGTCATCCAGATAAATCAAGTCATGATAAGTACGAACAGAGACTTGCTTATGCTTTGTTACAATTGTCTCAGATGAAGCTGAAGATGGAGAGTGGTAATGACTGATTTTAAAAACTTAAATGACATATTTAACGATTCTGATTTTGAACATTTAATAGCTCCTTTAAAACCTAAGAAAAAAATAGTTACAGATCATGAAGTAGAGAAATTTTTAGAAATTATAGATTGGGTGAGAGAAAATAATGGGCAAGAGCCACAAAAGTCTAGAAATATTAAAGAACGCAGTTTATTTTCTCGATTGAATGGTATTAGAAAATCTCCTGATAGCATCCGAAAGTTAGAACCTTATGATGAATTTGGGCTACTAAAAATAGATATCGTTGAGTCCGAGACCCCTATTTCAAGTCCTGCTAGTTTAACAGATATTTTATCAGATGAATTGTTTGAGTCGGTAAATAGTGCTGAAAAATCGTTATTTGATGTCTCACGTTATAAACGAACGATTCAAGCGCGTGATAAAATACGAACACGTAAACGGATGGGCAATTTTGAAGATTATCAAGGATTATTTACTCGTGTTCATGATGAAATTAGTGAAGGTCGCCGTCAAGTCAGAAATTCTGATGTAATAAAAGAAAAAGAAATTAAACCTGGTATGTTCTATGTTGATAATGGAGTAATGGTTTATGTTGCTTCTAAAGGAGAAGACTTCACTGACAAGAATGGCTATACAAACGCTGAACTTCATCTCGTATATGAAAATGGTACAGAAAATAAGAAGGCCTTACTCCGTTCTTTTGTCTCAAATTTACACGATAGAACCCGACATGGACGAATGGTAACAGAATTGATAGAAGATGTGATGACTGGCATTAGTCCGAGTGAACGCATTACAACTGGATATATCTATGTAGTGAAATCCTTGAGTAGCAATCCTCAAATTGCTAACATCCGTAATCTCTATAAAATCGGTTTTACACAGGATCAAATTGAAAAACGGTTAGCAAATGCAGAAAAAGAAGGAACCTATCTTTATGCTCCTGTCCGTTTAGTAGCTAGTTTTGAGGTTCAGAATTTCAGCGCTCTAAAATTAGAAACGACTCTTCATCATTATTTTGCAGACAAACAGTTAGACATAGAATTAATAGCACCAAATGGAGAGAGCTTTGTTCCTAAAGAATGGTTTTTAGTATCGCTAGATGAAATCCAAGAAGTGATTGAAAAAATTGGATTTGAAATTAGATTCAAATAAAGAAAGACACTATTTATAAGATTATTTAATATTTAGAGAACACAAAATATTTTAGACTGATTAAACTAAAAGGAATAATAGGAAAATGAAAGAACTGAAATTATTGAAATATGCTACAATTGTATTTATGGTTTTTATCTTCTTTTGGGTAAGCTTTGGGGGTTATATCTTAGGAACTCAAAGAAGTAATGAAATAGAAACAGAGCAACAAATAGGTAAAAAGGTAGAAACAGCCAAAGAGACACAACGATATGAGATGTTAGACTATGAGGCTGAACTGGAAGACGCTGAGATTTTGGGTAAGTTCTGGAATAAAAAAGGTTACTATATTGTGGTGTATGATAAGACTACAAAAGCTCCAGAATTGTTCAAGGTAGAGTTTTCTGAGTGGAAACGTATGAGTATAGGGGAAACCTATTAAACAGTGTTAGAAGGCAAAATAGAGCCTTCTGAGATGTATTAGAATAAAAGTGCTATTAGTTAAGATCATTTCCAGTTGACGCAAGCTTAAAAAAACGTTATAATAAGAAAGTTGAGAATTGATTTTCACTTGTCTTAGTCCAGAGAAATGGCGGTGCTGCGAGCCATCTAAGCTAGAAAGTCATGCTACTCAATTTAACAATTGCATAAGAATAAGAGAATGACAAGTTCATTGAATGAAGGTGGTACCGCGGTTTTTCGCCCTTCGTGATATGAGCTTGTCTTTTAGTTTTTGGAGGTGTTGATGAAAACATTTCTTGTCAAACAAAAGTTTCGTCTTGGAGGCGAACGCTTCGCTATCAAGGATGACAGGGGAGAAATCGCCTATCAGGTGGAGGGATCATTCTTTAAGATTCCTAAAACCTTTACCATCTATGATGTTAATGGTGAACAAGTCAGTCAGATCAGTAAAGAAATCTTGACCTTGCTTCCACGTTTCGAGATTCAGCTTAGGGACGGTTCAAATTTCGTTATTCGTAAGAAGTTGACCTTCTGGCGAAATAAGTATGAGTTTGATAATCTGGGTCTTCGTATTGAGGGCAATATCTGGGACTTGAATTTCAAATTGCTGGATGATCGTGATCAGATGATTGCAGAAATTAAGAAGGAACTCTTCCATCTGACCTCTACCTATACCGTAACGGTTCTTGAGGACACTTATGCAGACCTAGTCATTTCCCTCTGTGTCGCGATTGACTATGTGGAAATGCTGGAAAGCCAATCACATTAAACAAGTAAATAAGGAGACAATATGAAACAACTATCTAGTGCACAAGTACGCCAAATGTGGCTTGACTTCTGGGCGACCAAAGGTCACTCTGTAGAACCATCAGTTAGCTTGGTTCCTGTAAATGACCCAACACTTTTGTGGATCAACTCTGGGGTAGCAACCCTTAAGAAATACTTTGATGGGACCATCATTCCTGAAAATCCACGTATTACCAATGCCCAAAAGGCTATCCGTACCAACGACATTGAAAACGTAGGAAAGACTGCGCGTCACCATACCATGTTTGAAATGTTGGGTAACTTCTCAATCGGGGATTACTTCCGTGATGAAGCTATCACTTGGGCTTATGAGCTTTTGACAAGCCCTGAGTGGTTTGACTTCCCAGCTGAAAAACTTTACATGACCTACTATCCAGACGATAAGGATTCTTACAACCGCTGGATTGAAGTGGGAGTGGATCCAAGTCACTTGATTCCAATCGAAGATAACTTCTGGGAAATTGGTGCGGGACCCTCTGGACCAGATACAGAGATTTTCTTTGACCGTGGAGAGGCTTTTGACCCAGAAAATATCGGTCTTCGCCTGCTTGCAGAAGATATCGAAAATGACCGTTATATCGAAATCTGGAACATCGTATTGTCACAATTTAACGCAGACCCTGCTGTTCCTCGTAGCGAATACAAGGAATTGCCACACAAGAACATTGATACGGGCGCTGGTTTGGAGCGTTTGGTGGCGGTTATCCAAGGGGCTAAGACCAACTTTGAAACGGACCTATTCATGCCGATCATTCGTGAAGTGGAGAAATTGTCTGGTAAGGTCTATGACCAAGATGGCGATAACATGAGCTTTAAGGTTATCGCTGACCACATCCGTTCTTTGTCATTTGCCATCGGTGATGGTGCCCTTCCAGGAAATGAAGGTCGTGGTTATGTCCTTCGTCGTCTCCTTCGTCGTGCCTCTATGCATGGTCAAAAATTGGGCATCAACGAGCCTTTCCTTTATAAACTCGTTCCAACTGTTGGAAAAATCATGGAAAGCTACTACCCAGAAGTGCTTGAAAAACGTGACTTTATTGAAAAAATCGTTAAGAGCGAGGAAGAGTCATTTGCTCGTACCCTACACTCAGGTCAACACTTTGCCCAAAGCATTGTAGCTGACTTGAAAGAAAAAGGTCAATCGGTCATCGCTGGTTCAGATGTATTCAAACTCTATGATACTTATGGATTCCCAGTTGAATTGACTGAAGAAATTGCTGAAGAAGCTGGTATGACTGTGGACCGTGAAGGTTTTGAAGCAGCCATGAAAGAACAGCAAGAACGCGCGCGTGCGTCAGCTGTCAAGGGTGGCTCAATGGGTATGCAAAATGAAACTCTTCAAAACATCACTGTAGAAAGTGTCTTCAACTACAATGCTAGCCAATTGTCTTCTAAATTGGTAGCTATCGTGGCGGACAATGCAGAAGTAGAAGCTGTTTCAGAAGGAACTGCCTCTCTTATCTTTGCGGAAACGTCATTTTATGCTGAAATGGGTGGACAGGTAGCTGACCACGGACAAATCTTGGATGAGTCAGGTAAGGTTGTGGCTACTGTGACCAATGTTCAGAAAGCCCCAAATGGTCAAGCCCTTCATACAGTTGAAGTCCTTGCACCGCTTGCCTTGAACCAAGAATATACCTTGGCAATTGATAGCAATCGCCGTCACCGTGTCATGAAAAACCACACTGCGACTCACTTGCTTCACGCTGCCCTTCACAATATCCTTGGAAACCACGCGACACAAGCAGGATCTCTTAACGAAGTTGAATTCCTTCGCTTTGACTTTACCCACTTCCAAGCAGTGACTGCTGAAGAATTGCGCGCGATTGAACAGCAAGTCAACGAGAAAATCTGGGAAGCTCTTGAAGTGAAGACAGTTGAAACGGATATTGACACTGCCAAAGAAATGGGAGCTATGGCCCTCTTTGGTGAGAAATACGGTAAAGAAGTCCGTGTTGTTACTATCGGTGACTACTCTATCGAGCTTTGTGGTGGTACCCACGTTGGCAACACTTCTGAAATTGGCCTCTTCAAGATTGTCAAAGAAGAAGGGATTGGATCAGGAACTCGCCGTATCTTGGCAGTGACTGGTAAGGAAGCCTTTGAAGCCTACCGTGAACAAGAAGATGCTCTTAAAGCAGTCGCAGCAACTCTTAAAGCACCTCAACTTAAAGAAGTACCTCACAAGGTAGAAGGACTTCAAGAACAACTTCGTCAATTGCAAAAAGAAAATGCTGAATTGAAAGAAAAGGCCGCAGCTGCAGCCGCAGGCGACATCTTCAAGGATGTTAAGGAAGTCAACGGTCACCGTTACATTGCTAGTCAAGTGTCTGTATCTGATGCTGGTGCCCTTCGTACTTTTGCAGATAACTGGAAACAAAAAGACTACTCTGATCTTCTTGTCCTAGTTGCCGCTATTGGTGATAAAGTCAATGTCCTTGTAGCAAGCAAGACAAAAGACCTTCATGCAGGAAACCTTGTCAAAGAATTAGCACCAATCGTTGATGGACGTGGTGGTGGTAAACCAGACATGGCCATGGCAGGAGGAAGCAACCAAGCTAAAATCCAAGAATTGTTGGATGCAGTAGCAGGTAAATTGTAATTGAGTAAAGATCTATCCATTTGGGTAGGTCTTTTTGTGAATGCAAAAAAGCCAAATCCGATTGGACCTGGCTTGGTTATTATGAACTATTAGATGGTATTGACTGCCCAGACACTTACGGATCTAGCTGAGACTGGGAATTGTCCATAACCTTCCTCATCGATTGTAACATGACTTTGGTGGTTTCCAAGTAAGTCTATGAAAGTTTGGTTAGCCCATTCTTGGCCGACAAACATTGACTTGCTGTTTTCTTGGTTATTTGAGATAAGGACTGCGATTGGGGATTGATGTTCAGCACCTGAACGTACCCAACCGATACAGTTTGCGTCATCAAAGTAGTCTGTTTGCTCTCCATAGGCCAAATCTTTTCGGATGGCTAGGAGACGGTCAAGGACTTCTTTGAAATCTTGTTGAGCATATTGCCCTGAAATCCCATAGTAGTCGCCGTAAAAGACACATGGAAGGCCATTTTGGCGTAACAGAATGAGGGCATAGGCTGCTGGTTTGAACCATTCTTCAACGGTAGACTCAAGAGCCTGACCTCGTTGTGTATCGTGGTTGTCGACAAAAGTCACAGCCTTGTCAGGTTTGAGTTCAACCAAGCTATCTGTGAAAATGCTACGAAGATCGTAGTTGGAACCTGCTCGACTAGCATCAAAGAGATTCTGGTGGAGACGAACATCGACAAGATCGAATCGTTCTTCCGTTTTTTCAAGATAGTCTAGGTTGGCTTCCTTGTCTGGGTTCCAAAATTCACCAAAAACGTAGAAATCGTCACCGTATTTTTCCTTTATATCACGGATAAAATTGCGCATAAAGAAAGAATCAATGTGCTTAACGGCATCCAAGCGGAAACCAGCTACACCAGTCGTCTCCATGAACCAGTCAGCCCAGTCATAGATATTTTGGATGACTTCAGGATGTTTAAAGTCTAGATCAGCATACATGAGGTAGTCGTAGTTACCGTTTTCGTTATCGACCAATTCCTCGTTAGCCCAGCCCTTGTTATCCCCTTGAATCAGATAAATCCCAGACTTTCGGCGTTTGGCATCATAGTCTGTACCGGTGAAGTGGTACCAGTGCCAGTGGAAGTCATTATAGGTATCTTGGCGACCATCGAAGGTAAAGCTAGTCCAGCCGTTGATGATGAAGGGTTCTCCGAGTTCGACTGTACGGTCAACAGGATCCACCTCAATAACCTGAAAGGCTTCCCTGTGATCGGCAGCAGCCTTGTGGTTGAGAACTACATCAGCCATAGGTTGAATTCCCTGTGCTTTTAGAGCTTGAATAGCTTGAAGATAGTCTTCTTTAAAACCATACTTGGTGCGGACAGTTCCTTTTTGGTTAAACTCTCCTAAGTCGAATAAGTCATAGACCCCATAGCCGACATCTTTTTCATTGGTAGCCTTGAAAGCTGGTGGCATCCAGACATGGCTGATACCGAGATCAGCTAGGTGTGGAGCATCTTCAGCCAGACGCGTCCAGTGCTGACCGTCGTGGGGCAGATACCATTCAAAGTATTGCATGAGTGTTTGATTTTGCATGATGTTTCCTCTTACTTGTCAATCTTGTTCTTTATTCTATCATAAAGTATCTCTTGGCGCAAACGTTTGCGTAAGAATAGAAGGAAACTATTGTATCTACTTAAAATAAAGTGTTGATTTTTTTGTATCAAAGTGCTAGTATAATAGTATGTGATATAGATAAAGATAGGAGTCATCCCATGATTGAATTTCAAAATGTTAGTAAGTTGTATGGTGATAAAGAGGCTTTGAGCAATCTCAATTTGCAGATTGAAAATGGGGAGATTATGGGCTTGATTGGCCATAATGGTGCTGGGAAATCGACCACCATAAAATCCCTAGTCAGTATCATTTCGCCCAGCAGTGGTCGTATTTTGGTAGATGGTCAGGAGTTATCGGAAAATCGCTTGGCTATTAAACGAAAGATTGGCTACGTAGCAGACTCGCCTGACTTATTTTTACGTTTAACGGCCAATGAATTTTGGGAATTGATTGCTTCATCCTATGGTCTGACTAGCTCTGACTTGGAGGCTAATCTAGCTAGGCTATTGAACGTTTTTGATTTTGCTGAAAATCGCTATCAGGTTATTGAAACCCTTTCTCACGGAATGCGTCAGAAAGTCTTTGTCATCGGGGCACTTTTGTCTGATCCTGATATTTGGGTTTTGGACGAACCCTTGACTGGTTTGGATCCCCAGGCTGCCTTTGATTTGAAGCAAATGATGAAGGAACATGTACAAAAAGGCAAGACGGTCTTGTTTTCAACTCATGTCCTAGAGGTAGCTGAGCAAGTCTGTGATCGGATTGCCATTTTGAAAAAGGGACATTTGATTTATTGTGGTAGCGTAGAGGACTTGAGAAAAGACCATCCAGACCAGTCTTTAGAAAGTATCTATCTTAGCCTTGCTGGTAGAAAAGAGGAGGTTTCAGATGCGTCTCAAGGTCATTAAAAAATTAGTTGATATCAATATCCTCTATTCATCTCAAGAAGCTAATCTGGCTAACCTACGAAAGAAGCAAGCTAAAAATCCTGGAAAAAAAGTAAATGTTTCCGCTAGAGTCCTAAGTTCTTACATTTTTTCCAGTCTCTTGATGCTCATCATGTTTATAAATATAGCCATTCATTTTCCTTTTGAGGAAATACCAAGTTTTTTTAGTAGCATGGTTGCTATTTTACTGGTGCTTGCCTTTTCAACTTCTTTCACTGCATTTTACAATGTCTTTTATGAGAGTAAGGACTTGGCATCGTATAGGCCCTATGCCTTTAAAGAATCAGAGATTATAATTGCTAAAGGACTGTCTGTTCTCTTGCCAGCTCTAACTGGAATTGTACCAATCCTAGCTTATTTTCTAGTCCTCTATATTAGGCTAGCTCCTTCTCTATGGCTGGGTTTGCCTTTGATGCTACTGTCCTTGACCCTATTATTTGTCTCTGTTACTTTAGTGATGGTAGTGGCAGTACATTTCTTGGCTCAGACTAGGGTCTTCAGAAAGTATCAGTCTATTTTTTCGAATGTGATGATTGGGATAGGAGTTCTCATACCTTTAATATATGTCTTCTTTCTACAGTCGACTTCTGGACGTATTGTTGACAAAGTTAGAGACATTCCATTTCTCCTTTATCCTATTCATCTCTTTTACAAAATAGCAGTGGAGCCTTTTTCGACAGAAGCCATCCTGGGTCTGCTCGCTTGGATAGGACTAACTGTCTTCGTGCTTTACTTGAGCAAAAAGAAGGTTTTTCCTCGTTTTTATGACGTGATTCTGCTTAACAGTGAGGAGAAGGTCAAGAAAGAACGTCGCAGTAAGGAGAGAATTTCAACTACTAAAAAGGGATTTTTCCGTATGGTTTTACGCTACCACCTCACCCTCTTGGGACAGGGGACTGGCGTGATTACAGTGCTTTTTACAAGTGCTTTCCTTCCTTATCTCATGATGATCGGTCTGATTTCCAAAATCCGAGATTCTCAGATAGTTCCAGACATTCATCCTCCATACTGGTTACCCTTGTTTTTTGTAGGAGTGTTTATAGCAGTTGTCAATAACAATATCACCAGCCTACATTCAATTGCCTTGTCCTTGGAGAGAGAAAATGTTGATTTTCTTAAGAGTTTACCCTTTGATTTTGCTTGTTATGTGAAAGTGAAATTTTGGATTATATTTGCTGTCCAGTCCTTTTTACCAGTTCTGACTTTATTTGGACTTTCTCTATATCTAGGCTTGCCCATCCTTTCGATGATTTACCTCCTTGTGGCATGGATCCTTGCCAGTGTCATCCTTTCTTGCCACAATTACTTTAAGGACGTGAAAAATCTGTCAACCAATTGGAGTAGCATTACGGACCTGGTAAACCGTTCAAATCGTATAGTAGCAATAGTTTTGATTTTTATTTATAGTGCAATCTTAATGGCCCTTGTAATAGGGAGCTTATTCTTGGTTCGGTCTCTCGTCCCTGTCCTTGCCATCAGCTTGGGAGTAGGAGTTCTTATCCTCTTGCTTGCTCTTGCTATTTTTGGCTATCATTACTACCTGTCACGCATATTGGCAGAAATAGAAAAAAGATGAGCTAGTTGGTCGCTTGCTTGATAAATTCAATTCGACAAACGCTTTTATAGTTTGTTAGAATGTAGTTGTAAATGATTAAGATTGGTAATCAAAAATATATAGGGAGGAATGTTTTGAATAAGAAATATAACATAGTTCTATTTTTGTTGTTTATAGTTTATTTATTGGGATATTTTTCAATTTCAAAAACTTTCATTCCTATAATGTGTGTGATCCAAGTATTTTTGATAGAACATATATTTAAAGTTCGAAATAGAATGATGCAAATAGGTGAAATTTTAATTATTGTTGCTTCTATGATATTATTTATTGATAGTATATTGAGTTTGTAACAAAAGTCTTCTCTATAGAATCAAATTTTCCAGATACCTGCTGAGGCTGATTTATCTTCTCTCTATGCCTTCTCATCTTTATTCTACTATCTACGTCACTAAACTTGACAGACACATATTGCAGGTACAGCCTCTCCAGCTACAATCTCAAAGTTAATACTCTTCGAAAATCTCTTCAAACCACGTCAGCTTTGCCTTGCCGTAGATATGGTTACTGACTTCGT
>NZ_VMLA01000034.1:0-761 GCF_013276425.1 Streptococcus sp. 3874
TCAAAATTGCGAAGTGGTATGGGAAAGTATGCAGCTAATGACCGTAGTGAAAATCCTATTACAATTGACGGAGAGGACGGAACTGTAACCACGACAACGACCTACGATGTTAATCCAGAGAATGGTCATGTTACCGAAAAGGTTACCGTAGAGAAAAAAGAAGCCACGGATACAGTTATCAAAGTTCCAGCTAAAAGCAAGGTTGAGCGTGAAGTTCTGCCTACAAGTGTCATCCGTTTTGAAAAAGATGAAACAAAAGACCGTAGTGAAAATCCTATTACAACTGACGGAGAGGATGGCTATGTAACCACGACAAGGACCTACGATGTTAATCCAGAGACTGGTAAGGTCACAGAAAAGGTTACTGTAGACAGAAAAGAACCGACAGACACAGTTATCAAAGTTCCAGCCAAAAGCAAGGTTGAGCGTGAAGTTCTGCCTACAAGTGTCATCCGTTATGAAAAAGATGAGAGTAGAGACCGAGGAGCTTCTATTGAGATGGTTGATGGAGAGGATGGCTATGTAACCACGACAAGGACCTACGATGTTAATCCAGAGACTGGTAAGGTCACAGAAAAGGTTACTGTAGATAGAAAAGAACCGACAGATACAGTTATCAAAGTTCCAGCCCAAAGCAAGGTTGAGCGTGAAGTTCTGCCTACAAGTGTTATCCGTTTTGAAAAAGATGAAACAAAAGACCGTAGTGAAAATCCTATTACAATTGACGGAGAGGACGGAACTGTAACCACGACAACGACCTA
>NZ_VMLA01000035.1:0-18525 GCF_013276425.1 Streptococcus sp. 3874
CTGACAGTGCTTATCAAGGGCTTATGAAGATATACCCTCAAGCACAAACTCCACGTAAATCCAGCAAACTCAAGCCGCTAACAGCTGAAGAGAAAGCCTATAACCATGCGCTATCTAAGGAGAGAAGCAAGGTTGAGAACATCTTTGCCAAAGTAAAAACGTTTAAAATGTTTTCAACAACCTATCGAAATCATCGTAAACGCTTCGGATTACGAATGAATTTGATTGCTGGTATTATCAATCATGAACTAGGATTCTAGTTTTGCAGGAAGTCTAATCAAGAGGAAAGTAAATGACGATTAAGGTAATTGCGACAGATATGGATGGGACCTTGCTGGATGCTAGAGGCCAGCTTGATCTCCCACGCTTGGAAAAGATTGTGGATCAGTTGGATCAAAGGGGGATTCGTTTTGTCATCGCGACGGGGAATGAAATTCACCGCATGAGGCAACTCCTGGAGCACTTGGTGGATCGAGTGGTTCTGGTGGTTGCTAATGGTGCTCATATTTTTGAAAACAATGAATTGATTCAGGCTCAGACTTGGGATGATGCCATTGTCGATAAGGCTTTGGCTCATTTCGAGGGTCGAGCGTGTCAGGATCAATTTGTTGTAACAGGGATGAAGGGTGGTTTCGTCAAGGAAGGTACCATTTTTACAGACCTTGAAAGTTTTATGACTCCAGAAATGATTGAAGAATTCTACCAACGAATGAATTTTGTGGATGAATTAACCTCTGACCTCTTTGGTGGTGTGCTCAAGATGAGTATGGTTGTTGGTGAGGAACGTTTGAATTCGGTATTGGAAGAAATCAATGACCTCTTTGATGGCCGTGTTCGGGCTGTATCGAGTGGCTATGGTTGCATTGATATCCTCCAAGTTGGAATTCATAAAGCATGGGGCTTGGAAGAATTACTCAAGCGTTGGGACTTGAACCCCCAACAAATCATGGCTTTTGGCGATAGTGAAAATGATGTTGAAATGCTTGAAATGGCTGGAATTGCCTATGCGATGGAAAATGCTGATGACAAAGCCAAAGCTGTGGCGACGGCTCTAGCGCCAGCCAATAGCCAAGGAGGAGTTTACCAAGTATTGGAAAACTGGTTAGAAAAAGGAGAATGAAGTAGCAGTACAGTTATTAGAAAATTGGTTACTAAAGGAACAAGAAAAAATCCAAACCAAGTATCGTCACCTAAATCAGGTTTCAGTTGTAGAGCCAGATATTCTTTTTATTGGGGATTCCATTGTCGAATATTATCCTCTGCAGGAGTTGTTTGGGACTTCAAAGACAATTGTCAATCGAGGAATTTGTGGCTATCAGACAGGACTGTTATTAGAGAATCTGGATGCGCATCTGTACGGTGGGGAGGTAGATAAAATTGTCCTTTTAATTGGGACGAACGATATTGGAAAAGATGTGCCTGTGAATGAGGCTCTCAATAATCTCGAAGCTATCATCAATCCATTGCTCGCGATTATCCACTGACTGAGATAAAATTACTTTCCATTTTGCCAGTTAATGAAGGCGAGGAGTATAAGCAGACAGTCTATATCCGCACGAATGAAAAAATTCAGAACAGGAATCACGCCTATCAAGAGCTTGCTTCTGCCTATATGCAGGTGGAATTTTTGTCAGTTTTTGACAGTTTGACAGACCAGGCGGGCCAACTAAAAAAAGAATATACAACTGATGGACTGCACCTCAGTGTTGCTGGTTATCAGGTTTTGACAAAAGCCTTGAAAGGCTATCTTTACTAAATAGCTAAATAAAGTTAAATTTGAGCATAATATCTTGTAAAAAATTCTAAAATCCTTTAAAATAAAAAGTGATGGAGGAATTTATGAATGTAAATCAGATTGTACGGATTATTCCTACTTTAAAAGTTAATAATAGAAAATTAAATGAAACATTTTATATTGAAACCCTTGGCATGAAGGCCTTGTTAGAGGAATCAGCCTTCCTATCACTAGGGGACCAAACAGGTCTTGAAAAGCTGGTTTTAGAAGAAGCACCAAGCATGCGTACTCGTAAGGTAGAGGGACGAAAAAAACTGGCTAGATTGATTATCAAGGTGGAAAATCCCTTAGAAATCGAGGGACTCTTATCTAAAACAGATTCGATTCATCGATTATATAAAGGTCAAAATGGCTACGCTTTTGAAATTTTTTCACCAGAAGATGATTTGATTTTGATTCATGCAGAAGATGACAGAGCAAGTCTAGTAGAAGTAGGAGAAAAGCCTGAATTTCAAACAGATTTGGCATCAATCTCTTTAAGTAAATTTGAAATTTTCATGGAATTACATCTCTCGATTGATATCGAAAGTTTCTTGGAACCATCTGAAATTGGGGCATCCCTTGATTTTATTCCAGCTCAGGGGAAGGATTTGACTGTGGACAATACGGTTACCTGGGACTTATCTATGCTCAAGTTCTTGGTCAATGAACTAGATATATCAAGTCTTCGCCAGAAGTTTGAGTCTACAGAATATTTTATTCCTAAGTCTGAAAAATTCTTCCTTGGAAAAGATAGAAATAATGTTGAATTGTGGTTTGAAGAAGTATGAAGTGGACCCAGATTATTAAAAAAATAGAAGAACAAATCGAGGCAGGGATTTATCCCGGAGCCTCTTTTGCGTATTTTAAGGACAATCAATGGACGGAGTTCTATATTGGCCAGAGTCACCCAGAGCATGGCTTGCAGACTGAGGCAGGACTAGTTTATGACCTAGCTAGTGTCAGCAAGGTTGTTGGCGTTGGCACCGTTTTTACCTTCTTGTGGGAAAAAGGCAAATTAGATATTGACAGACCGGTAACCGATTTTTTAGCTGAGAGTGATTATCCAGACATCACTATTCGTCAGCTCTTGACTCACGCAACAGATCTTGATCCTTTTATTCCCAATCGTGATCTTTTAACAGCCCCTGAATTAAAGAAAGCGATGTTTCATCTCAAGAGACGAAGTCAGC
This sequence comes from Streptococcus sp. 3874, assembly GCF_013276425.1. Classification (NCBI taxonomy): domain Bacteria; kingdom Bacillati; phylum Bacillota; class Bacilli; order Lactobacillales; family Streptococcaceae; genus Streptococcus; species Streptococcus sp. 3874. The sequence continues at coordinate 2,968 of NZ_VMLA01000035.1, forward strand.
CAGCCTTTCTTTATTCGGATGTCCATTTTTTGCTGTTAGGTTTTATCTTGGAAAGAATCTTTAATCAAGACTTGGATGAGATTTTACAAGAACAAGTTTGGAAACCGTGGGGAATGACGGAAACCCAATTTGGACCTGTTGAGCTTGCTGTTCCAACAGTTAGAGGTGTCGAGGCAGGTCTGGTACATGATCCCAAGGCTCGCCTTTTGGGCAGACATGCAGGTAGTGCTGGTTTGTTTTCGACTGTAAAGGATTTACAAATCTTTTTAGAACACTATTTAGCAGATGATTTTGCAAGAGATTTGAGTCAAAATTTTTCACCTTTGGATGACAAGGAACGTTCTTTGGCATGGAATTTGGAAGGAGATTGGCTAGACCATACGGGCTATACAGGTACCTTTATCATGTGGAATCGTCAGAAGCAAGAAGCGGCCATTTTCCTATCGAATCGTACCTATGAAAAGGATGAGAGGGCTCAATGGATTGTAGACCGCAATCAAGTGATGAACTTGATTCGCAAAGAAGAGTAAGGAGAGACATGTCAAATAGTTTAAAAGGGACTTTACTAACAGTTGTGGCAGGGATAGCTTGGGGCTTGTCAGGAACGAGTGGCCAATACCTGATGGCACACGGAATTTCAGCTCTGGTCTTGACCAACTTGCGCCTTTTAATCGCTGGTGGAATTCTCATGCTCTTGGCTTATGCCACTGCAAAGGATAAAATGCTGGCCTTTTTAACGGATAAGAAGAGTTTGCTGTCTCTTCTTATTTTTGCTCTAATTGGTCTATTCCTCAACCAATTCGCCTATCTAACTGCTATTCAGGAGACCAATGCAGGTACCGCGACAGTACTTCAGTATGTTTGTCCTGTCGGAATTTTGATTTATAGCTGTATCAAGGATAAGGTGGTACCGACACTGGGAGAGATAGGTTCTATCATATTAGCCATTGGAGGGACCTTCCTGATCGCCACTCATGGGCAGTTGGACCAGTTATCTATGACACCTTCGGGACTGTTCTGGGGGCTCTTTTCTGCTCTGACTTACGTCCTGTATATCATTTTGCCCATAACCTTGATTAAGAAGTGGGGGAGCAGTTTGGTCATTGGTGTGGGAAGGGTCATAGCAGGTTTGGTTGCCCTTCCTTTTACAGGAGTTCTACAGACTGCTATCCCAACTAGTCTTGATTTTCTCCTCGCTTTTGCGGGCATTATCCTTATCGGGACTGTCTTTGCCTATACAGCCTTTCTAAAAGGAGCCAGTCTGATTGGGCCGGTCAAGTCAAGTTTGTTGGCTTCAATTGAGCCAATTTCGGCTGTTTTCTTTGCTTTCCTAATCATGAATGAACAATTTTATCCCATTGATTTTCTTGGTATGGCAATGATATTGTTTGCTGTAACCCTGATTTCTTTGAAAGATTTACTCTTAGAAAAATAAAAAGACTCTTTGTCGTCCGTGACAGAGAGTTTTTGCCTAGTATTTTATACTCAATGAAAATCAAAGAGCAAACTAGGAAACTAGCCGCAGGCTGTACTTGAGTACGGCAAGGTGACGTTGACGCGGTTTGAAGAGATTTTCGAAGAGTATTAATTATTTTCAAGATAAAATTCAAAACGTTCGCCTACATATTGACTTTTTACGTATTCAAAAGCAGTACCATCTTCTAGGTAGGAAACCTGAGTCAGACCAAGAATAGCATGTCCTTTTTCAACTTCTAAATAGTGGGCGATTTTTTCCTTAGCAAGGCGAGCATAGATGGTCTGCTGTGATTTACCAATACGGTAGCCATGTTTTTGCAGTGTTTGGAAGAAATGACTAGTGATTTCTTCTTTTTTAAAGTCCTTAATGAATTTCTCAGGAATAGAAGCAACTTCATAAACCAGAGGGACTTTGTCGGCATAGCGAACACGTTCCATTCGAATAATATTCTCCGTTGGAGAAATTCCTAACTTGGCAACTTCTTGCTCATTGGGAATGGTTTTTCTGTAGGAAATGAGTTGACTAGAGGGAACTTTGCCTTGGGACTTAACAATTTCAGTAAAACTGGTTGTCCCTCGCATCTTTTCTTGTACCCGAGTACTGGAAACAAAGGTGCCACTTCCTACACGGCGCTCTAAAACTCCTTCTTCGACCAAGAGGGAAATGGCTTGGCGGAGGGTCATGCGACTGACCGCAAACTGCTCTGCTAAGTCTCGTTCACTGGGAAGTCTTTCACCAATGGACCAACGGTGCTCGTCAATATCCTTTTTAATCTGATCGTGGATTTTCATATAAGCTGGTAGCATGTTTTCACTTCATTTCTATCTTTTCTCTATTGTACCCCAATAAACTAGAAAAAGTCAATCTTCGCCTTGTTTAGTTGGTAATTCGCCCTTATTTGTGATAGAATATTGAAAAAAGATATTTCTTTTGAGAAAGGAAAAAGATGAGCAACATTTCAACTGATTTGCAAGATGTAGAAAAAATCATCGTATTGGACTATGGTAGCCAATACAACCAGCTGATTTCACGCCGTATCCGTGAGATTGGTGTTTTTTCAGAACTAAAAAGCCATAAAATTTCAGCTGCTGAAGTTCGTGAAATCAATCCTGTAGGAATTATTCTATCAGGTGGTCCAAACTCTGTATACGAAGATGGTTCATTCGATATTGACCCAGAAATCTTCGAACTCGGAATTCCTATTTTGGGAATCTGTTATGGTATGCAATTATTAACCCATAAACTTGGAGGAAAAGTTGTTCCTGCAGGTGATGCTGGAAATCGTGAATACGGTCAATCAACCCTAACACACACACCATCATCTCTTTTTGAATCAACACCTGATGAACAGACTGTATTGATGAGCCATGGTGATGCAGTTACCGAGATTCCTGCTGCCTTTGTTCGTACAGGTACATCAGCTGACTGCCCATACGCAGCCATCGAAAACCCAGATAAACACATTTACGGTATCCAGTTCCACCCAGAAGTTCGTCATTCTGTATACGGAAATGATATCCTTCGTAACTTTGCCCTTAACATCTGTAAGGCTAAAGGCGACTGGTCAATGGATAACTTCATCGATATGCAGATACAAAAAATCCGTGAAACCGTCGGTGATAAACGTGTCCTTCTTGGCCTTTCAGGTGGGGTTGACTCTTCAGTTGTTGGAGTTCTTCTCCAAAAAGCGATTGGCGATCAATTGATCTGTATCTTCGTGGATCACGGTCTTCTTCGTAAAGGAGAAGCGGACCAAGTTATGGACATGCTTGGTGGTAAGTTTGGTTTGAATATCGTCAAAGCAGACGCTGCTAAACGTTTCCTTGACAAACTTGCTGGCGTTTCTGACCCTGAACAAAAACGTAAAATCATCGGTAACGAGTTTGTCTATGTATTTGATGATGAAGCCAACAAGCTCAAAGATGTGAAATTCCTTGCTCAAGGAACTCTTTATACAGACGTTATCGAGTCTGGTACGGATACAGCTCAAACGATCAAGTCACACCACAACGTGGGTGGTCTTCCAGAAGATATGCAGTTTGAATTGATTGAACCACTCAATACTCTTTACAAGGATGAAGTTCGTGCTCTTGGTACAGAGCTTGGTATGCCAGACCATATCGTATGGCGCCAACCATTCCCAGGACCAGGACTTGCTATCCGTGTCATGGGTGAAATCACTGAAGAGAAACTTGAAACCGTTCGTGAATCAGACGCTATTCTTCGTGAAGAAATCGCTAAAGCTGGACTTGACCGCGATATTTGGCAATACTTCACTGTTAACACAGGCGTTCGTTCAGTCGGTGTTATGGGTGACGGTCGTACGTATGACTACACGATTGCAATCCGTGCTATCACTTCTATCGATGGTATGACTGCTGATTTTGCCAAAATTCCATGGGAAGTACTTCAAAAAATCTCAGTACGTATCGTAAATGAAGTGGATCATGTTAACCGTATCGTCTACGATATTACAAGTAAACCACCTGCAACCGTTGAGTGGGAATAAAATATAAGAGTAACTTAGGCTAAGAATCCTTGATTTAACATCATTTTAACAACTGTATGAAGTATTAAAATGAGATAAATATATTTGGATTGTCTCCAAAGCGTTTCCAAAGAAGCTCTAAAATGAGCTTCTTTTTTCTAATATGGAGTAAAAATATTATGAGTTTTAACGTTGATAATCAGCAAAAATCTTTATCTGGTTCTGCTTCAAATTTAACTTTGTCTGAATTGCTTCAAAAAATCCAAAAGATTCCCAAATTGAATGTATCTGTAAAAAAAAGGTTATTCAGTTGGATATGAAAATTGTGAAAAACAATTTAAAATGGATTATGCAATTACTTTCAATGACTTTGATAATGAAACTTGGTTAGTTAAACCGACTAGCTCGATTCGAACTGATAGAATCTATGGGAATGAATTTTTTGCTCAAAACATCAAGTTAGTTGATAAGAATGTCACAAGAATCTTTGTTGTTGTACCAGATTCTATTACCGAAAAAGAAATAAAAAATAAAAACGACTATTCAAATAAGATACATAGCGAAACTTATGTATCTTTCTTAGATGATGTACTAACTTTTTCTGAATTAAAAGACTTTGTACTAAATCATGCTTCCGAAAATCTATCTCAAGGGATTAGTGCTAATATTTTGGGAAACAATGCTGAGGATAGTATAGTTGACTTACTGACTGACAAAAACAATATCCTTCTATGGAATAATCACGCAAAACATAGCCAAACAATTAAATCTTCCACTTATAATTGGTTTAGTCAAATCTTAAAAGTTTCTGGTGTTAGTGAACAAGATACTGTTTTAGATATTGTGGCAACTAATTCAATACCTAAATTAAGTAATCGTGGTTATCCAAAAACAGATGTATCTTTTACGATTACTACTGAACAAAAAGAAATAACTAAAAATATTAGTGTAAAAAATACTTCTGCGGATACCGTAACAGTCCATGAGGGAGCTGTAGATGATATTATTCTTGCCCTTAATCTCGATTCTTCTTCGTCATTGGCTAATTCACTCAAAGAATTTCAAGCATATGGTAGTGCTAAAGGTTTGAAAGAAAATAATGAAGTTGCCTATAACACATTAGTTGATGAAATTCATAAATACAATAAAGAATTAGTTAACTTCTTTATGTTTGGGGTCAATAGTCCATTAGTTAACAATTCTATTCAAGTTGCTGATATAATGCTGTATACTAAAAAATTTGAGGTTATTTTAAGGGATTTGTATGTTGATGAATATATTAAGAAATATTCATCTAAAGGACAGTTTGGAACTCCGTTTAAATGGACATACCCTAGTAAAAAACGAGGTCAAAAAGTACAAATCAAAGGTTTTACGAATAATAAAAAGTAGCAGTTCAAATATGATATGCTATTTTTTGATTAAAGGTATACTTTCATTTTATCAGCGACAGCTTTAATTACTGGTACAGCTACTGAGTTACCAAATTGTCTATACATTTGAGTTCTTGAAACTGGTACTTTGAAATCATCTGGAAATCCCATTAGTCGCTTACATTCTAGTTCACTATAAAGTCTCAACCCAGTTTCTCCACCTTTTACAAACGTTCCTGTCAAACGCTGAATTTTGTGATAGCTTGCAACAAGTGTATTTACCTGAATTTCGCTAGTTTTATCAATAATTTGAGGTCTGCCATCATCTTTTTTAAAAAGATATGTATCTTGCAGATGTTTTGAAATTTTGTACCCAGTTGGATTATCTTCTAAAATAGAACCTACTGGGACTTTTTTATCGCTTCCTTTAGGAAATTCAAAGTTATCTACTTTTATATCTGGATGGAAACCTACAATGATAATACGTTCCCTTCTTTGTGGTAAACCAAAACGTTGAGCATCAAGAATTTCATAGAAAATTGAGTAGCCTAATTCTTCTTTTAACGCTCTCATAATGACTTTTAAAGTATTCCCTTTGTCGTGAGTTACAAGCCCTTTTACATTCTCAAGTAAGAAAGCTTTTGGTTTTTTCTCTTTTAAGATACGAAGTACATCAAAGAACAAAGTTCCTTGGGTTTCATGAGTAAAACCTTCACGCTTACCAATATGGCTAAATGGCTGACATGGAAAACCTGCTAAAAGAATGTCATGGTCTGGAATATCTTTCTCATTGATTTGAGTAATATCCCCATATGGTTTTTCGCCATAATTCTCTTCATAAGTTTTAGAAGCATACCTATCCCATTCGGAACTAAAAACACATTCTGTGTTCTTATCCTCAAATCCTTTACGGATTCCACCAATACCTGCGAATAAGTCGATAAACTTTATTGAATCATTTGAAGTAGTTTTCTTTTTAGTGTTCATTTGTGTGTCTATTCCTATTTTAATTAGCTCGGAGCATTTTTGACTAAAATTCTTACAGTTATCAAGCTCAAGTGAATCAATTACATCAATCTCACTCTGAGTTAGATAAATATTTTTCATCTGTTTTTTATCAGAAACTGGTTTTCTTCCCGCTCCCTTGCGTGTGCCACCCTGCATATTTTCTTCCCTACTTCCTTATTCGTAATATAAAACCATTATATCATATTTTTGATAAAAAAATGTTTTTTTTCATATATTCGTCCGTATTATTTATTGATAATTTTTCAAACTCATCAAATGGGGACAAATTATGAACAATCGCTAAAGATTCTTCCATTTTTTTGATTTCGAATTTATAATCAAATTCGGTTTCAAAAATATCAATCAACACTTTTAATTTTAAATCTCTTAATTGTTCGAGTGGATAATAGTTTGTATTTATACTCAATGAAAATCAAAGAGCAAATTAGGAAGATAGCCGCAGGTTGCTCAAAACAGTGTTTTGAGGTTGCAGATGGAAGCTGACGTGGTTTGAAGAGATTTTCGAAGAGTATTAAAAGATTAGAATTGTCAAAACAATCTGTCTAGGCTTGATTTTATCCCTTATTTACTATAAAAATGAGAAGGAAATACGTCAAACTTTTATATTGCAAATAGGAGAAAACATGACAAAAACATTAAAACGTCCTGAGGTTTTATCACCTGCAGGGACTTTGGAGAAGCTAAAGGTAGCTGTTCAGTATGGGGCAGATGCTGTCTTTATCGGTGGTCAGGCCTATGGTCTTCGTAGCCGTGCAGGTAACTTTACCTTTGAACAAATGGAAGAAGGTGTCCAGTTTGCGGCCAAGTATGGTGCCAAGGTCTATGTAGCGGCTAATATGGTTATGCACGAAGGAAATGAAGCTGGTGCTGGTGAGTGGTTCCGTAAACTGCGTGATATCGGGATTGCAGCAGTTATCGTGTCTGACCCAGCCTTGATTATGATTGCAGCGACAGAAGCACCAGGTCTTGAAATTCACCTCTCTACCCAAGCAAGTGCCACTAACTATGAAACACTTGAATTTTGGAAAGAACTGGGCTTGACTCGTGTCGTTTTGGCGCGTGAGGTTTCGATGGAAGAATTAGCTGAAATTCGCAAACGTACAGATGTTGAGATTGAAGCATTTGTCCATGGAGCTATGTGTATTTCATACTCTGGTCGTTGTACTCTTTCAAACCACATGAGTATGCGTGATGCCAACCGTGGTGGATGTTCTCAGTCCTGCCGTTGGAAATACGACCTTTACGATATGCCATTTGGGAAAGAACGTAATAGTTTGAAGGGTGAGATTCCAGAAGAATTTTCAATGTCAGCCGTTGATATGTCCATGATTGACCATATCCCAGATATGATTGAAAATGGTGTGGACAGTCTAAAAATCGAAGGACGTATGAAGTCTATTCACTACGTATCAACAGTAACCAACTGCTACAAGGCGGCTGTGGATGCCTATCTTGAAAGTCCTGAAAAGTTTGAAGCTATCAAACAAGACTTGGTGGACGAGATGTGGAAGGTTGCCCAACGTGAACTGGCTACAGGATTTTACTATGGTACACCATCTGAAAATGAGCAGTTGTTTGGTGCTCGTCGTAAAATTCCTGAGTACAAGTTTGTCGCTGAAGTGGTTTCTTATGATGATGCGGCACAAACAGCAACTATTCGTCAACGAAATGTCATTAACGAAGGGGACCAAGTTGAGTTTTATGGTCCAGGTTTCCGTCATTTTGAAACCTATATTGAGGATCTTCACGATGCCAAAGGCAATAAAATCGACCGTGCTCCAAATCCAATGGAACTCTTGACTATTAAAGTCCCACAACCTGTTCAAGCTGGAGACATGGTTCGAGCTCTTAAAGAGGGTCTCATCAATCTTTATAAGGAAGATGGAACCAGCGTCACAGTTCGTGCTTAATGTAGTTGTTTAGTTTTAAAAAATTATGCAAAGCTCCATATACAACACTTAAACGAGATTAAAGAATGGCGAAATCCCTTGATGCGCAAGAGATTAGCTGTCCTTTTTTATTTTTTAAGTGATAAAGTCGAAGCTTAGGTATCAAAGCATATTAAATTAAACAAAGAAGTGATGTCATCGATATTTTGAAATCCTATATTTAAACTTAACACTCTCTATTTTTTATGGTAGAGAGTTTTTTTGCTAGTAAAATCTTACAAAATGACATTTATATATTGCATTAAGTTAGATATATGATATAATGTTGTTAAAAAGAGGCGCAACTTTTTAAACTCAATAAGAATCAAAGAGCAAACCATGAATATTAATTGAGGAATAAAAAATGTAAGTTATAAATGTAAGTAAGCATTATAGTCATTCAATCATTCTCAAAGATATAAATTTTGCACTTAACAAGGGTGAAATTGTTGGTCTAGTAGGGAGAAATGGAGTTGGTAAGGGTACGTTGATGAAAATTCTTGGTCAGAATAATCAACCGACTTCAGGTAATATTATAAGCAGTGATAATGTTGGGTATTTAATTGAAGAACCAAAATTATTTTTATCTAAAACAGGTTTAGAGAATTTAAAATATTTGTCAAATTTATATGGTGTTGACTACAATCAAGAAAGATTTGGAAGTTTGATCCAAGAGTTAGATTTGACTCAGTCTATTAATAAAAAAGTAAAGACTTATTCTCTGGGGACAAAACAAAAATTAGCTTTGCTTCTAACTCTCGTTACGGAACCTGATATATTGATTTTAGATGAACCGACTAATGGTTTAGATATTGAATCGTCACAAATAGTTTTAGCGGTTCTAAAAAAATTAGCTTTAAATGAAAACGTGGGAATTTTAATATCGAGTCATATAGAGACATTTTCATTACCAAACAAGAATTTGGGGATATTGTTCAGGAAGAGGGACTGAGAATTACTATGTCTGGGAATATTCAAAGTAGTGAGCTTTTTAAATTTTTTAACGAAAACTCTATTAAAGTAGTTGATTTTGAAACTAAAAAAGAGACGCTTAAAGATATTTATCTAAATCGTTCAAAATAAAGGAAGGTTATCATCATGAAATTAAATAAATTGAATTTTCTTAAGGAAAATATAAGAAATTTATATTCATCAGGCGTAATATATCTCGGTTTGCTTATCTCGTTTATACCGCCGATATTGGTTACATTCTTTATTCTAAAGACTCAAGGGACATCGCTTGGTATTAAGCATATTTCAAACTTTTATGCTATGCTCGGTATGTTAATGGCTGTTATACATGCTAATCGAGTCATTAGTAGAGATTTTTCCCACAATACGGTAAGTTTGTTTTATAATCAACAGAAGAATCGGATGATTTACGTCTTGTCTAATTTTCTATATGCCATCTCAGTTTCCATTATTTATGCTTTGAATGGCATTGTGTTACTAGTCATCGTAAGTAAATTGGGTATTCCAGGTGATTTAGGATTAGATTTTATAGTAGCTATTGTAGTCAATACAATTTTGTTAGTCCTGTTTTATTTTCTATTATCTTACATTTTCTATTTATACAAATTGAAAAGTGGCTTGGTATTTGGTATTTTAGTAGCTTTACTACTCTTTATCCCTAATATATTAAATACGATGATGATGAATACTAGTAATGATTTGTTTATCAAAGCAATTGAACTTCTTCCTTTTTATTCTTTACCTGTATTTGTGGCTTCAAATACGATGTCTATTAGTCAGTATCTTGTGGTAATCACTACAATCATTTTATTGTACTTTTTCACTCTCAAGAAAAGCAAGAAGTATTCATTTTAGTTTCATTTAGTATTATTTTGCATACCTAAAATACAATAAAAAAATCAGTCATCTTGGTATGCTCCTGCTTTCACTATTCAACACGTTTTTGACTTATACTAGGCTCATTTCCAAAAGCATTATATAATAGTGATATGAAACCAACTAAACTAAACAAGAAATATAAGCAATAAAAACTCGTTTAAAAGATCCTACTAAAGCTAATACTAAATAAAAATAAAAGAGTAAACTAGGAAGTTTATTTCAAACAACCTAAAATACTGATTTTCGGCTGAAGATAATACTGGAGTGCAAATTAATGGGGTTATAATAAATAGCTGATAGCTTGTGTTGGTTTTGGATTTTTTAAGAGTAGATGAGTATTAAAACTATAAGGAGGACGAAGGTGGCTAAAAATTTAAAATTAAAATTAGCTCGGGTAGAGCGTGATTTAACACAAGGTCAACTGGCAGAGGCTGTCGGGGTGACACGCCAGACTATTGGTTTGATAGAGGCGGGGAAATACAATCCCAGTCTCTCACTCTGCCAGTCCATTTGCAGATGTTTAGGGAAAAGCCTAGACCAACTATTTTGGGAGGAAGAAGATGAAAAATAGATTTTATTATTATCAATTACTTGACGAAAGAGAAGAACAACTAATCAATAAAGCTGGGGCAGAATCCTTTTCCCTCTTTATTGGGCTTGTACTTCTAAGCTATTTGGTGGCAGTGTTGGCTCCATCTCTTTTTAATCCGAATTTTCTAGTCTATACTCTGATAGTAGGAATTTTCTTCTTTTTCAATCGTGCCCGTTATCTGGGAGTGACCTACTATAGTCGTTTTCATTTTACGATTTTGGGTTGTTTTTTTCTAACCTTGGCGATTACGGTTCTTTTGATGTTGCAGAATTATCAATTCAACATAGAAATTTATCAGCACAATCCTTTGAACGTTAAATACCTATCTGCTTGGGTCATTACTTATGTCATTTACTTTCCTTGGGTTTTTATAGGCAATCTCGGTCTGAAGAGCTATGGAGAATGGGCTCAGAAAAAATTTGAGCAAGACATGGATGAACTGGAGAGTAGTGAATAGCTTGTTACTCTTTTCTCAATCCAGCTAAAATGTGATATAATAGTACTAATTTATTGGAATACATGAAAGTTCTTGAAAATTTTCATGGGTTTCTAGCTAAGGAAGTAGGAAAAGTATGTATCCAGATGATAGTTTGACATTGCACACGGACTTGTACCAGATTAACATGATGCAGGTTTACTTTGACCAAGGAATTCACAATAAAAAGGCGGTCTTTGAGGTTTATTTCCGTCAGCAGCCTTTTAAAAATGGCTATGCGGTTTTTGCAGGTTTGGAAAGAATTGTGAATTATCTTGAAGACTTGTGTTTTTCAGATAGTGATATTGCCTATTTGGAGTCGCTAGGCTATCATGGGGCATTCTTGGACTATCTCCGCAATTTCAAGTTGGAGTTGGCCGTTCGTTCTGCCCAAGAAGGGGACTTGGTTTTTGCTAATGAACCGATTGTGCAGGTGGAAGGTCCTCTAGCCCAATGTCAATTGGTTGAAACGGCTCTTTTGAACATCGTCAACTACCAGACCTTGGTAGCGACCAAGGCAGCTCGTATTCGTTCAGTAATTGAAGATGAACCCTTGATGGAGTTTGGGACACGTCGGGCGCAAGAGATGGATGCGGCTATCTGGGGAACACGCGCAGCGGTGATTGGTGGTGCCAATGGAACTAGTAACGTGCGTGCTGGTAAACTCTTTGACATTCCTGTCTTGGGGACCCATGCCCATGCCTTGGTACAGGTTTATGGTAACGACTATAAGGCCTTCAAGGCTTATGCTGCGACCCATAAAAATTGCGTCTTTCTTGTGGATACCTATGACACACTTCGAATTGGGGTACCCGCTGCCATTCAGGTGGCGCGTGAGCTGGGTGACCAGATTAATTTCCTTGGTGTCCGCATTGACTCTGGGGATATTGCCTACATTTCCAAGAAAGTCCGTCAGCAATTGGACGAGGCTGGCTTTACAGAAGCTAAGATTTATGCTTCAAATGACCTAGATGAAAATACTATCCTCAACCTCAAGATGCAAAAGGCCAAGATTGATGTCTGGGGTGTGGGAACTAAGCTGATTACAGCCTATGACCAACCAGCTCTTGGGGCGGTTTATAAGATTGTTGCGATTGAAGATGAAAATGGTAAGATGCGTAATACTATCAAACTGTCTAATAATGCGGAAAAAGTGTCTACGCCAGGTAAGAAGCAGGTGTGGCGCATTACCAGTCGTGAAAAAGGCAAGTCAGAGGGTGATTACATCACTTATGACGGCGTAGATGTTGCCAGTATGACAGAAATCAAGATGTTCCATCCGACTTATACCTACATCAAGAAGACCGTTCGTAATTTTGACGCTGTTCCTCTCTTGGTGGATATCTTCAAAGACGGGAAATTGATTTACAACCTGCCTAGCTTAACTGAGATTCAGGCTTATGCTCGTAAGGAATTTGACAAGCTTTGGGATGAGTACAAGCGTGTGCTCAATCCGCAGCATTATCCAGTGGATTTGGCGCGTGATGTATGGCAAGACAAGATGGACTTGATTGATAAGATGCGCAAGGAAGCCCTTGGTGAAGGAGAAGAAGAATGAGTTTGCAAGAAACGATTATCCAAGAGCTGGGTGTCAAACCAGTGATTGATGCCCAGGAAGAAATCCGTCGTTCCATTGATTTCTTAAAAAGATACCTGAAAAAACATCCCTTTCTTAAAACCTTTGTACTAGGGATTTCTGGAGGACAAGACTCAACCTTGGCAGGTCGATTGGCCCAACTAGCTATGGAAGAACTGCGAGCAGAAACGGGAGACGACAGCTACAAATTTATCGCTGTCCGCCTGCCCTATGGAGTGCAAGCTGATGAAGCAGACGCTCAAAAAGCCCTAGCCTTTATCCAGCCAGATGTCAGCTTTGTAGTTAATATCAAGGAATCAGCTGATGCGATGACAGTTGCAGTTGAAGTGACAGGTAGTCCTGTTTCAGACTTTAATAAGGGCAATATCAAGGCTCGTTGCCGTATGATTGCCCAATATGCCCTTGCGGGTGCCCATAGTGGAGCGGTCATTGGGACAGACCACGCCGCGGAAAATATCACAGGTTTCTTTACCAAGTTTGGTGACGGTGGTGCAGATATTCTCCCTCTTTATCGCCTCAATAAACGTCAAGGAAAACAACTCTTGCAGGAACTTGGTGCAGACCCAGCCCTTTATGAAAAAATCCCAACAGCAGACCTAGAAGAAGACAAACCCGGTCTAGCTGACGAAGTAGCCCTCGGAGTCACTTATAAAGAGATTGATGACTACCTAGAAGGCAAAACAATCAGCCCAGAAGCCCAAGCAAGAATCGAAAACTGGTGGCACAAAGGCCAACATAAACGCCACCTACCCATCACCGTATTTGATGACTTTTGGGAGTAAAAAGGTTCGGGGAACCTTTTTAGCTTCTTGCCCTGAAATTAAAAAGCAAGAAAAACCTCCAGTGGAGGTTTTCAGCCTCTCACCTTGAAATAAAAAAGTGAGAGTAGGTCTGGGGGATCTTGAACCCCGAGTTTAGAAATAAGAAAATGAGGCAGATTCGGTAACTCGAAGAGTTCGATTTCATCGTCTTACCCCTGCAACGATGACTAGGTTTGAAAAAGCTTGCTAGAGCGCATTTCAAACCAGGCAGCGACTGCGTCAAGAAATTAGAAGACAAACTCGTTTTCTAGCTGTTACTGAGTTGAGCCTTTTTACTACGAGCATAGAAATAAGGAAGTGAGGTAGCATCATGAAAGCTATCGGTACGCAAATATTACAGACAGAACGTTTGATTTTAAGAAGATTTGTGGAGAGTGATTCAGAAGCTATGTTTCAAAATTGGGCTTCATCCGCTGAGAATCTGACCTATGTTACCTGGGATCCCCATCCTGATGTCGAGGTGACTCGAAATTCGATTCGTAACTGGGTTGCTTCCTATACTAATCCCAACTATTACAAATGGGCTATTTGTCTCAAAGAAAACCCAGAGCAAGTGATAGGAGATATCAGCATCGTTGCAATAGATGAGAACAATTCTTCTTGTGAAATTGGCTATATTTTAGGAAAAAACTATTGGGGTCGTGGTCTTATGACAGAGGCCTTAAAAGCTGTCTTGGACTTTTGTTTTACTCAAGTAGGATTTCAAAAAGTCAAAGCTCGATATGCCAGTCTCAACCCAGCTTCAGGTCGTGTCATGGAGAAGGCTGGAATGTCCTATCTACAAACGATTGTTAATGGTGTAGAGAGAAAAGGCTATCTTGCGGATCTTATTTATTATCAGATAAGTAGGGAAGAATGTTGAATTCTATTTTCTGTTTCTATCGAAGTCAACTATTTATTGTAAATATAATAAATGGCATTCTAAGTTTATTTGCAACTTTAAAATAGCATATTGATTAGTACAAGACAGATGTTCTAGTTCCTTCTTTAATCTGGTTTAGTATTAGTTAAAAAATCGCTTTAAGCTTGTAACTAAGAGGGAGCTAATCGACTAGATTCTCCAGCCGAACAGGTGGTAATGTGCTTTTTATAGTGTAATCCTAGCTGTTGTTAAATTTAAAATAGAATCCTCTATCGAGTTAGGGAATTAAATTCCACCAATTTTATTTATGTTTTTCTATCAAAATATCTAACATTAAAATAGTCTCATTCTGATGCGCAAACTATTCTATTTATACTGCATAGTTGTATAAGGAATGATGAAAGATGAGTGAAAGTTATCAAGTTGGAATGTTTGTATCTAAATATATTAGCATGTATTTAGATAAGATGTCTGCAATCCTTTATATATGAGATTGATTACGATATAGTTAAAGTGTTAGTTCAATAATTAATATATCATTTTAAGTTTATTTGATGTATGAAACATATTGTTTAACATTTGCCAGAAAATATGCTATACTAAGTAGTAACTTTTAGAAGGAGGATGTAATGGCAAAATCTAATACTAATAAGCGCTATGCATTACGTAAACTCGGAAAGATTTTTGGTTCTGTGATAGTCGGGCTAACTTTATTTTTAGGATGAATCCTGAATACAAGTTTTGTTCATGCTGCTGATGGGATTCAATATGTCAGAGATGATACTAGAGATAAAGAAGAGGGAATAGAGTATGATGACGCTGATAATGGGGATATTATTGTAAAAGTAGCGACTAAACCTAAGGTAGTAACCAAGAAAATTTCAAGTACGCGAATTCGTTTTGAAAAAGATGAAACTAAAGACCGTAGTGAAAATCCTGTTACAATTGACGGAGAGGATGGCTATGTAACCACGACAACGACCTACGATGTTAATCCAGAGAATGGTCATGTTACTGAAAAGGTTACCGTAGAGAAAAAAGAAGCTACGGATACAGTTATCAAAG
>NZ_VMLA01000036.1:0-37779 GCF_013276425.1 Streptococcus sp. 3874
GGTTAGGATATTTCTCCTTAACCTGACGAATGAACTCTTGAATTTCCAAACCATCGTAGCGTTCACGCTTGGTACAATCCAGAGCAATCACCTCGATGTCCAGTTCTGACAATTCATCAACTTCTTTCATAGTAGCCGTGATGAAGGGTTCCTGAGGTGGATAATCACGTTTGATAATCCCAATGATTGGAAGTTTAGTGACTTCCTTAATTTCCTTGATATCGCGAACACTGTTTGCTCGGATACCGACTGCTCCACCTTGCTCAGCCGCTTTGACCAGCAAGGGAATCACCCCTCCCGCTTCTGTATAAAGCGGTTCATGAGGAAGAGCCTGACAAGAAACGATGATTCCATCTTTGATTTGTTCAATCAAGGCTTCTTTACTAATCTGTGGCATCTTCTTTCCTCCCTTTCTTTTTTCTTTATTTCTATGAGATTATTATACCTTAAAATTAAAACGCTTTCAAGAGTTTGTAGTATAATAGATTTCAGTTTCAAAAACTAGCCAAGTCAAACAGCTCCTCTAAAAGTACTTTCAGAGGAGCAAGTTGACCTAAAAATCATACCTAAGTTAATGATAAAAAATAAGAGTCCAAGCAATTTATACGATGTGAACAATAAAACAAGTAAACCTGTAAGTGATAAAATCGAATTTGAAGCAATTCCTGCTAACATAATTTTCAAAAATTGTTTTTTATTCTTTAAGAATTGCACCCCACTTAAATCTACAAAAAAAGCCAAATTAAACAAAAGTAGCATTATTCCACAATTTGGGATCTCAATTTGATAATTATTAGCAATTATTGCATGACTAAATTCATGTATCGTTGCAGATATAATAACAACAAGCAACCAAAATAAAAGAATGTTTAGCGTTATTGGAAAGTTTTGGAAATTAGTCAAAATATCCGCCCTATAAATATACATAATAAAACATTGCAAAATAAGAGCCAATGGGAAAATACCAAATAGGATTTTTTCAAAATTCTTATTAAATCTTTTATAGTTTAATTTTTCAGATAATGTTATATTAAAGTCCAATGTTATATTAAAGTCCCAAGATATTTTAAAAATATTTATCTTTTTTCGTGATTTCATAGAATCTATAAGTCCCATTTTACTAAGAACAATATAAAATCTTAAATAATATTTCTTCCCTACTAACACTAATAAGTCCGATATGGTAAATTCTTGACCTATTAGTTGCTCTAACCATTTTTTTCCTGTTTCCCAACT
Organism: Streptococcus sp. 3874; assembly: GCF_013276425.1. NCBI lineage: Bacteria > Bacillati > Bacillota > Bacilli > Lactobacillales > Streptococcaceae > Streptococcus > Streptococcus sp. 3874. The sequence continues at coordinate 1,237 of NZ_VMLA01000036.1, forward strand.
AATACATGTTTCTTACTGGATGGTATATATAGATGATACTGTCCCTCAGTCCACAATCAATAAAATAATAACTAATTCTATTAATCTCTTGCTGCAAGACTAATACGGAAAATTCAAATGACTGTCTAAAATGAAATTGAAAAAGCTTAATGTTAGTAAATGAACAAACTTCAACAACCAGTAAGAGCAAGAATTGCTAAACCAAATCCGATACCTATTGCAAGTCCAGCTGAAAAATCACTAACTGGTACTGAAATTTTTTCAATTTCCTCAAATAAAAAGTTATCTTGCATGATTATCACTCCCTATCTTTTTAACAATAGGCTACTCCAATTAAGAGAACTACCCCAGTTCCAAGTAAAACTCCCCCAAAATTCACCATCTGTAGAGGCTACGATTTCTTCAATTTCTTCAAATAAGAATACTTCATCTGACATATGTGTTACCTTCTTCATAAAAAATTATTTTGCAATCGATTACACTGCATAATGTAACATAAAGAAAAACAGATGTCAAATATTAAACGTAAAAACTAGTCACTAAAGTACTATGAGAAAAAAGTAAAACCTAGCGACGCGATGAGCGCTGGGTCGTTTGGTTTCGATTGCTCTCTTCCTCTTGTTTTTTCTGTTCTTCTTCTAAACGTTTACGTTCTTCTTCCTGCCTTTTCTCAGCTTCTTCGGCCTCTTTTTTGGCTTTTTCTTCTGCTTCCATAATCAATTTATCCGCTACAGTGTAGCTGTAGATTCCAGCTTCCATATCGACCACACTTGGTTCTGACAATTGAGGCTTAATCTTACTGTAATAAGGCAGTTTCTTACTCATTTCAGATAGAGGAACCAAGACTTCGTCCGAATCATTCATGGTCAATCGAATTAAATCGGAAGTGACCTTGCTGGGAGCTAGTTCCACCTTTTGGATAGCCGCCTTGAGTTCTGGGCTAATTTGAGAAAGTTCTGAGACAAAAGCCTTGATTTTTTCACTATCATTAAAGAGAACTGATATATAAGTTTCTGGTAGACTGACCAAACTCACAGCACTGGTCTCAAGCTGACCACTGGAAAGAATAGGATAATGGTTTTCACCAGAAATATAGTAGGCCACAATATCATATTCCTTGACCTTGATAGTGAACTTGGTTGGAAATTGATAAACAAGTTGAGCTGATTCAACCCAATAGTTAGACTTAATCTGCTTTTCATATTTTTCCTTGTCTAGCAGAAGGTTAATCGTATAATCCGAATCCTGAATACCTGAAGCCTGTCGAATATCATCAGACGTAGTGTGCACCGTTCCCTCGACACGAATATCCTTCATGGTCGCATAAGGACTGAGTAAGTAGGCGGAGACAATCAATAAAAGCAGACATGGAAATAAAATCGTTAAGGCTCGTAAGATATGGATTCCTGGAATTTTCGGTTTGACCGGTTTTTCCTTTACAGGCTTTTTATCTGCCTTTTTATCCTCTTTCTTTGGCTCTTTGGACTTTGATTCTTCTTTGGATACTTCTTTTTTGACGTATTCTGACTCTTCTACTTTTTCTTCGGTATCATCCTTAGCTGATTTTGGGTCTTTTGAATCAGATTCACTCTCTTGGTCCTCGGTTGCATCTGAATCTTCAGATTTTGAAGCCATTCGAGCCTGTCTTTCCTTTTCCTTCTCCTCAGCTAGGGCTGCCTCTTCTTCAGCCTTCTTTTTTAGGTATTCTTGGTTTCGTTTCTGCCATTCTGATAACTCTTTAAATTCTTCGAGGATTTCTTTGCCCTCATTTTTCTTATCTTTTGACATTTACTTTCCTTATGATAAATCTTTTTTCAACAATTGATAAAAATCTGCTAGAGATTTCAATTCCTTGGAAGCCTTCATCTTAGCTTGGTAGTCTTCCTTGTGGCTTAGTAAGTGAGACAGCTTCTCTTCCAAACTATCCAAAGTCAAATCACTTTCTTGAAGCTCTTCTGCATAGCCTTTTTTTACAAAGTAAGCTGCATTTTCAATCTGGTCTCCACGACTAGCTTCACGACCAAGTGGCACAATAACATGCAATTTTGCCATGGCCAAGAGCTCAAAAATCGTATTGGCACCACCTCGTGTCACAACAATATCAGCCAATTCCATCAAGGGTTGATAGAGATTGGTCACATAGTCAACACGAAAAAGATTTTGGCTCAACTCATTCAGGCTAGAATCTCCAGTTAAATTGATAATATTGTAGCGCTCTGTCAGTTCTTTCTTATGGTCTGTCACCAATTGGTTAAAGACACGAGCGCCTGCAGAACCACCGACAAACAATACAGTTGGCAATTTAGGATTAAAGTGGGTTTGAATATCCACCAATTCATCTGGTTCTGGACTTTTTTGGTCTGAAACCTTGGTCACTGCTCCCACATGCTCGACCTTAGCCAAACTTGAAGCCTGTTCAAAAGTTGAATACATTTTCGTCGCAAATTTATAGGCGATTTTATTGGCCAAGCCCATAGACAGGTCAGATTCGTGAATAAAGACAGGCACTCCTGACACACGTGCTGCAATAACAGGCGGTACTGAGACAAAGCCTCCCTTTGAAAAAAGGGCCTGTGGACGAAGTCGTAACATGATAAAGAGCGATTGGACAATTCCCCAACCAACTTTGAAGACGTCCAGCATATTTTGCCAAGAGAAATAGCGACGCAATTTTCCAGTCGTAATGGAATGGAAGGTGACATCCAAACCTGACTTGAGGATTTCTTGGTGTTCGATACCACGTTTATCTCCGATATAGTGGACTTCCCATCCATCTTCGATGAACTTGGGCATTAACAAAAGATTGAGAGTCACGTGTCCAACCGTCCCCCCACCTGTAAAGACAATTTTTTTCATATTATTCCTTTAACTCCGCTACTGTGTCGATAAAGAGGTCGCCACGTACTTCAAAGTTAGCATACATATCCCAGCTGGCATTGGCAGGACTGAGAAGAACCACGTCTCCTTGAGTCGCAAACTCGTAAGCCTTGCGGGTCGCATCTGCAATATCAGTCGCATCCACATAAGCCACACCAGCCTTATCCGCTGCCCGTTTGACACGTTCAGCAGACTGACCAAGGATGACCATCTTCTTGAGTCCAGTAATGTCTGGAACCAATTCGTCAAACTCATTACCACGGTCCAAACCACCTGCAATCAAAATGACCTTGCTATTGTCAAATCCTGACAAGGCTTTTTGAGTTGCCAAGATATTGGTTGACTTGCTATCATTATAGAATTTGACACCCTTGATTTCATCCACAAATTGGAGACGGTGTTTGACACCACCAAAGGCTGAGAGAGTTTCTTTGATGGTTTGGTTGTCTACACCACGAAGTTTAGCTACTGCAATCGTCGCAAGGGCATTTTCCACATTGTGGCTACCTGGAACCCCGATTTCGCTAGCTGCCATGACCACTTCTCCACAGAAGTAGAGTTGACCATCTTCCAGATAAGCTCCATCAACCTTTTCCTGTGTTGAGAATGGAACAACAGTAGCCTGTGTTTTGGTAGCCAACTCTTTTGCCAAGTCTTGGTTAAAGTTCAAGACAAGGAAATCAGCTGCTGTCATCTTGTTCTGGATATTCCACTTGGCTGCTACATATTCCTCAAATGACCCATGATAGTCGATATGAGTTGGCATGAGGTTGGTAATAACCGCAATCTCAGTATGGAATTCTTGAACGCCCATGAGTTGGAAAGAAGAAAGTTCCATGACAAGCGTGTCCTTATCTGTCGCAGTTTGAGCCACTTGACTGGCTGGATAGCCGATATTTCCTGATAAAAGACTATGTTGCCCAGCAGCAGTCAAAACTTCCCCAATCATGGTCGTTGTGGTTGTTTTTCCATTTGAACCTGTGATACCGATAATGGGCGCTTCTGAAATCAAGTAAGCCAATTCCACCTCAGTCAAGACTGGAATTCCCTTTGCCAAAGCCTTTTCAATCATGGGATTACTGTATGGGATGCCTGGATTTTTCACCATGAGGGCAAACTCTTCATCCAAAAGTTCCAAAGGATGACCACCTGTGATAACCTTAATCCCTTCTTCCAGCAAACTTTGGGCAGCTGGATTGTCCTCGAAAGGCTTCCCATCATTTACCGTTACAATAGCACCTAGCTTGTCCAACAAACGAGCTGCAGATTCACCAGACTTGGCTAAACCTAAAACAAGGACTTTCTTATTTTTAAATTGATCTATTACTTTCATGTCTCGAACTCCATTTCTACTCCTACTATTTTACCATTTTTATGGAAATAAAAAAGCCACAAAGTGTGTTTGTGACTCTTTCTTCTAACTGAATCTTGCTATATCATCTATGTGATAAATCGGTAACTCGAATAACTTGGTCCACTTGTTCCCAAATCAGAGGATTGTGGGTCGCAATAATAATAGTCCGATTCGGATTTTTTAAAGATTCTAGGATAGAAAGTAATTCCTCAGAGTTTTTGGGGTCTAGTGAAGCGGTTGGTTCATCTGCAAGAATCAAAGGAGGATCCTTTAAAATTATCTTCGCTAGTGCAACACGTTGTGCTTCTCCTCCTGATAATTCAAAGATAGGTTGCTTTAAATCTAAATAAGAGAGGTTAACACGGTTTAGAGCTTGTTTCATCAAAGACATTTTCTCTTTTTCTTTCAACTTTTTACCAACTAAACCCAGATTGAGATTCTCTTTGACGGTTTGGCTTTCAATTAAGCCAAAATCTTGAAATAGGTATCCTAAGTAATCTCTAAAGAAAACAGAAGGCCTGATGTCCTTAAGAGAGGTGCCATCATAGATAATTTGCCCTTTGTCATACGGCTCTAATCGTCCAATCATATTCAAGAGTGTTGTCTTACCACAGCCACTTGTACCGATTAAGGCATAAATTTTCCCACCTTCAAAATGAAGATTCGTATCTGAAAATAGCTGACGGTTTCCAAACTTTTTAGATATATTCTTTAGTTCAATCATCCTATTTTCCTTTCATAATTGTCATAGAAACACGAGATTCTTTCTGCGCTTGACGGTAAAGCGTCAAAACTGCACTAGCTAGAAAGACTAATAAAGTGAGCAAGCCAATCACCAAGTCTCGACTGCTTAAAATAAAGAGACTAGCACCAAATACAAAACTGGCAAATTGACTAACCATATACTGAGCATGTGTTTCAAAAAATCGTAAACCTGAAATTCGTTTAATCAAGATATCTCGGCGGAATTGCTCGAAATATAGAAGATTGACAGAATAAAAGAGTAACAAGGAACTAGCTATCCCCACAATAGCTCCTAGGATTAAAGTTGCTGTTTCAGTTTGCACTTCATTATAACGAGTTAGATAAACACTTCTTCCTTCTTTAAGATAGGATACTTGCTCATAAATTCCAGCTTTCTTCAAGAGTTCTAGCCCACTCTCATATCCTTTGATAAAAAGTTGTTTTCCAGCATTGATAGACCAAACATATTTTGAAATGAAACTATCACCTGTAGATGTTGGAGTAAATACAACTAAAATCGGATCGGTTAAGTACTGAATGGATACTGGGCTTTCACCGTTATTATAAACAAATCGCTTTTCTCCAGTTGGAAGATAGCTAACAATCGCTCTCATTTCATACTCTAAAGGAGCACTTGCCTCCTCACTTGATTGCCCGTAATAGTTCAAACTTTCTTCAAAAGCTTTCTTAAGTTCTGCTTCCTGTGAACGAAGAGATTCTGGTAGTAAGAGTCCAAATTCCCCTTTTTGAAGATGGACTAGTTTCTGTCTAGTCTCACCATTTACAGTTACATTTTCCTTGTCCAAATAACTTGGACTGACATAGAGCGTATTAGCATCTGGACTATAGGTATCCAGTGTCTCTCCCTGTTCATTTTTTCCTTGAGGATTTGCAAAATGAATGAGATTATCTTTTACAAATAGAGCCTGTTCTTGTTCAACTGCTTCTTTGGAAAATTCATACCACTTGCTCTGATTTTCTGTATCTTTTCCTCTATCACCTAAGCCAAAAGAAATTTGATAATAGTCTGCTCTGTCCTTCCACGCTTGTTTTGAAATTTCAAGTTCTTTCAATCGTTGGTAAGACGTCAAGCCTGTCTTAACAGCGTATCCCACTGTAAAAACAGCTACTAACTGACACAATAGGGTTAAAGCCATCAAGCGTTTAAGGGGTAATCTCCCCTTAATAACAGGAACTAATGCTTTGTAACTCAAACTCATTAGATAAAGAAGCATTAGTAAAATTGAAATCGCCAATAAAAACAACAGATAGAAAGTAATCCCAAAACCATAGGTGGCTAACAAGATAGGATAAAACAAACCTTGACTAAAAAGAACGACTCCCCCACCTAGGAAGGAAAGGAGGGCTGATAGAAGGAGCCACTTGATATCAGTCGATAAAGAATGCCCCATAATGGATAAGAGAGTCTGACCAGAAAAGAGTTTTATACCTGCTGCTCTCATTTCCTTAATCCGAGTGATAATCACTAAAGCAAAGAAAGATAAGCCAAATATTGCTAAACTAATTAAAATAAGTGGATTTAGTAACATTCGAAAAGCAAGAGAATAGGGAGGTGTCTTTCGGTCAGCAATTGCTTTATAACCCAAATCTCCTAATTTATCGGCAAGCTTTTCTTTCGTCAAGGAGCCTGACAAAAGGAGATAACTATTTAGCGGATCACTACGTTCACGACTTTCTTGGCTAGCTTCTTGGAATTCTTTTGGTAAAGTTCCCTGACCATAAGTTGCATAAGTAAAGTGAGTCGTCCCATCCTTACTCGGCTCTACAATTCTCCTAGCTATTAAACTCTGTTCTGAGTTTGCAAAATTCTCCAATTCCTGTTCAAATACCTCACGCGTCGGTTCCTGAGTATCCTTTTTGACACGAAGTAAAGTAACGGAATCATAGCTTGCATATAAATATTGTGGCGCACGTAAGACAATAATCCAAGCAAGGAAGAAGCTGAGAAAAAAAGTTGATAGTAATATGAATAGTTTCTTCATAGTAGACTCCTTGTAAACAAAATTCCCCCCTGTAATTTCTTACAAGGGGAATTATCTAAGAAAACTAAATATTAGTCATAGTCATAGTAAAATGCTACTTGTTCCCCAAATTTAGTCCAAATCCAAGCCTCTGAAGTTTTCCCTGCAACTGCTGTTCCTTTATCTGAATGACTATCCCATTTACTTACAAGAGAAGAAGAATGATATTTTTTACCATGATAGTAATTTGAAAAAGCCCAACCACCTCCTGAACCTTCTCCATATGTCCATACTCCTCCATCTGGATATTGTACAGCAGCTGATGCAGCTCCCAATAATGTAAAGCTTGAAATAAGAGCTAGAGCAAGTAATCTATGTTTTTTCGTTTTCATTTTATTTTTCCTTTCAAAAAAAGCACACCCTGAGCAACAATGCAACAAAATAAATCCTCCTCTCTCTTTTTTTGAAACCGATTTCTTATATAATAAGAATAGCATTTTTATTATTTGTTGTCAAGGAAAAAATCGAATTTTTTAGATATTTTACTATATTACCTATATGAATAATATTTTTATATTACCTATATGAATAATATTATATAGTAGTTTTATTTCAAAATAATATGCAACCAGTACTAACCAAATATAAAATAGATGTCATTGACAAATTTTATTCCAGTTTTTCCCATTCATACTATCCAAGCAAAAGTGATGATGTTAACTAAAAAGCAATTCAAACTATTGTAAAATTCCTACCAAAAAAAGAGAGCCGAAACTCTCTTTTTTTATCTTCTTTTACTTTTTTTGACTGGCATGAGTGTGATGTCTCTAACACTAAAGTAAGCTAGGATCAACATGGCTATTGCTAGGAATATTTCTGTTGGTAATTGAAAAATTTTCAGAAAAGATAGAACCAATAAAATCAAGAGTGCCACTAAAATACATACCATAGCGACGATATTGACTGTCCCTTTAATGCTTTCTGGTGTCGCAAATACATAGAGTAGGAGCAGTAAAATTCCTAGGACTAAATAGACCATCTTTCTCTCTTTCTAGCTCTTATTCAGCTGATTTTTTCTTCTTGTTAGCTTTCTCACGCTCTGCTTTGTTAAGGATTTGTTTACGCAAACGGATAGACTCAGGCGTTACTTCCATGTACTCATCGTCGTTCAAGAACTCAAGAGACTCTTCAAGTGTCAAGATACGAGGCGTCTTGATAACAGCTGTTTGGTCCTTAGTAGCTGAACGAACGTTGGTCATTTGTTTTGCCTTCGTGATGTTAACTGTCAAGTCATTTTCACGAGAGTTTTCACCGATGATCATTCCTTCATAAACCTCAGTACCTGGGTTGACAAAGATCGTACCACGTTCTTCGATAGACATGATTGAGTAAGTTGTAGCCTTACCAGCATCGATAGAAACAAGGGCACCACGGTGACGTCCACCAATTTCCCCTGGAATCAATGGCAAGTATTGGTCGAAGGTATGGTTCATGATACCGTAACCACGAGTCATTGACAAGAACTCAGTTGAGTATCCAATCAAACCACGCGCTGGAACAAGGAAGACCAAACGAGTTTGACCATTACCAGTTGAAATCATATCCAACATTTCACCCTTACGTTCAGAAAGGCTTTGGATAACAGATCCTTGGTATTCTTCTGGAGTGTCTATTTGTACACGCTCAAATGGCTCACATTTAACACCGTCGATTTCTTTTACGATAACTTCTGGACGAGATACTTGAAGTTCATATCCCTCACGACGCATTGTTTCGATAAGGATTGACAAGTGCAATTCTCCACGTCCTGAAACAGTCCATTTATCTGGTGAATCAGTTGGGTCAACACGAAGGGAAACGTCTGTTTGCAATTCTGCCTGCAAGCGTTCTTCCACCTTACGAGAAGTTACCCATTTACCTTCTTTACCAGCAAATGGTGAGTTGTTGACCAAGAAAGTCATTTGAAGAGTTGGCTCATCGATGTGTAGAATTGGAAGAGCTTCAACTGCGTCTGTAGGAGTAATGGTTTCACCGACAAAGATGTCTTCCATACCTGAAACGGCAATCAAGTCACCTGCTTTTGCTTCTTGGATTTCACGACGTTCCAAACCAAAGAAACCGAAGAGTTTTGTAACACGGAAGTTTTTAGTTGTGCCGTCAAGTTTAGAAAGGGTAACTTGGTCCCCAACCTTAACTGTACCACGGAAGACACGACCGATACCGATACGTCCAACGAAGTCATTGTAGTCCAAAAGTGACACTTGGAACTGCAAAGGCTCATCTGAGTTATCTACTGGAGCTGGGATATGGTCGATAATCGTGTCAAAGATTGGTGCCATAGTCGCTTCTTGGTCAGCTGGATCATCTGACAATGAAGAAGTTCCGTTGATCGCTGAAGCATACACCACTGGGAAGTCAAGCTGGTCGTCATCTGCACCAAGCTCGATGAACAGTTCCAAGACTTCGTCCACTACTTCTGCTGGACGAGCTGATGGCTTATCGATTTTGTTAACAACCACGATTGGGACAAGGTCTTGTTCCAAGGCTTTTTTCAATACGAAACGAGTTTGTGGCATGGTTCCTTCATAGGCATCTACGACCAAGACAACACCGTCAACCATTTTCATGATACGCTCAACTTCTCCACCAAAGTCCGCGTGTCCTGGTGTGTCCATAATGTTGATACGAGTTCCGTTGTAAGCAACGGCAGTATTTTTAGCAAGGATGGTAATCCCACGCTCTTTTTCGATATCGTTTGAGTCCATAGCACGCTCTGCCAATTCAGTACGTGCATCAAGCGTTTCTGATTGTTTCAATAATTCGTCAACCAGGGTTGTTTTACCGTGGTCAACGTGGGCGATAATCGCAATGTTACGGATATCTTCTCTTAATTTTGTCATGATTTCCTCTATAATATTCAAAATTTATTTTCTAACTGAACGATTATACCATAATTTCAAGTAAATAACATAACTCAAGCAAGTGTAAATGTTTTCACTCCGCTTTTCTTTTCACGTCAAGCCTTTTCAAAGCAAGCGACTTATGATAAGATAGGCACAGTATGCGTTTAGATAATTTATTAGCCCAAGAAAAAGTTAGCCGAAAGGCCATGAAGCAAGCACTCCTCAGAGGGGAAATTCTAGTCGATGGTTGCCCAGCCCGATCCCTAGCTCAAAATATCGATACAGGACTACAAGAACTCCTTTTTCAGGATCGAATCATTCAAGGCTATGAACACACCTATCTTATGCTTCATAAACCTGCTGGTGTCGTTACAGCCAACAAAGACAAGGAACTTCCGACCGTCATGGACCTGCTTCCATCTGACATCCAGTCTGACAAGCTCTATGCCGTTGGCCGACTGGACCGAGATACAACGGGACTCCTCCTCTTGACCGATAACGGTCCCTTGGGCTTTCAGCTCCTCCATCCCCAATATCATGTCGATAAGACTTACCAAGTCCAGGTTAATGGACTTCTAACACCTGACCATATCCAAGCCTTTCAAAAGGGAATTGTCTTTTTAGATGGTACTGTCTGTAAACCCGCAAAACTAGAGATTCTATCTGCAAGTCCCTCCCTCAGTCAAGCCTCTATCACCATTTCAGAAGGAAAATTTCATCAAATCAAGAAAATGTTCCTCTCGGTTGGTGTTAAGGTGACTAGCCTCAAGAGAATCCAATTTGGGGACTTTACATTGAACCCAGATTTAGCAGAAGGTAACTACCTCCCTTTGAACCAAAAAGAGTTACAAATCATTAAAAACTATTTAGAGATGAGTCGATAAAATAAAAAAAGCTTTAAATTTAAAGCTTTTTTGTTTTTTGCTTATCTAAAAACTACTGCGATTGTTAGAATCCAGTTAAGAACAGAAACTACAAGTCCTACGATGTTGAGAATTTTTTCTGTTTTATAGTCCAGTCCAGATTCTTTTTGGTATGAAAAAGCCAAAACCAATCCTATGATCCCCAAAATCAGACTCACTATTGGAGAAAGCAAACCAAGGACGATAGATAAGATACCTAAAATAAGTGAAGGTTTTTTCTTTTCTTGTGAATTCATATTATAAAATCTCCTTAAAATTAATATAAATGATGATACCATAAAATGCTAGCTTTATCTATCATTCGACAGATTTTTACAGAATGTTAGCTAGTCTTCACTTTCCCTTTCCAAGAATCCAAGCCATAAGAAAGAATATAAATCTCAGAAAAACCTTGTTTTTTCAAGTAAAGAGCTGCATTTGTAACTCGTTGCGCACGTTGGTTTTCGTAGAGAAGGACAGGTTTATCTTTACGAAGGGCTGCAAGACTAGTCTTCAACTGACTTGAAGGAATATTGCGAGCCCCAAGAATATGTTTTCTGTGGAATTCTGCTGGGTCGCGCAAATCAATCAATTGACCCGTACGAATCAAGGCTTCAAACTCCTCATTGTCCACAATTTTAGCCGCACGGCGAATACGAAGATAGTTAAAGCCCATCCACGCCAACATTGCCAGTATAAGTGCCCACAAAATCCAAGTAACCATTAGTTCTTTTCTCCATTTTTCTCAATATAATCCAATTCTATCTTGTGCTCTCTGCGAAGAACCGCTTCCGCTTCCAGATAGTCTAATTTGTCCATCAACCCTGCATCGTAAATCCGAGAGAGTTCCAACTTCATCAGTTCAATATCATATAAGCGTTTTCCCATGTAAACAATAATACCAAATCGTTTGAGGAATTGCTGCACATCATAGAATGTTTTCATAAGACTCATTCTAGCAAAATTTTGTGTTTTTTTCAAGAAGAGACTCACACAATGCTCCTGATTTTCCTATCTTCTTTGGCGATTCTAAGGCAAGTGTGGTACAATAAAAACATGAGAATTCAACAATTACACTATATTATCAAAATCGTCGAAACTGGCTCCATGAATGAGGCAGCCAAACAGCTCTTTATCACTCAGCCTAGTCTTTCCAATGCTGTAAGAGATTTGGAAAATGAGATGGGGATTGAGATTTTCATCCGCAATCCCAAGGGTATCACCTTGACCCGTGATGGGATGGAGTTTCTCTCTTATGCCCGTCAGGTTGTCGAGCAGACCCAGCTTCTGGAGGAACGCTATAAAAATCCTGTCGCCCACCGCGAACTCTTTAGCGTTTCGTCCCAACACTATGCCTTTGTGGTCAATGCCTTTGTCTCTCTGCTCAAGAAAAGCGATATGGAGAAATACGAGCTCTTCCTTCGTGAAACTCGTACTTGGGAAATTATCGACGACGTCAAGAACTTCCGCAGTGAGGTCGGTGTTCTATTTTTAAACAGCTACAACCGTGATGTTTTAACCAAGATGCTGGATGACAATCACCTGCTAGCTCACCATCTCTTCACAGCCCAGCCCCATATCTTTGTCAGCAAGACCAATCCTCTGGCCAAAAAAGACAAGGTGAAACTGTCTGATTTGGAAAACTTCCCTTATCTCAGCTATGACCAAGGGACGCACAACTCCTTCTACTTCTCAGAGGAAATCCTTTCTCAAGAACACCACAAGAAATCCATCGTAGTCAGCGACCGTGCTACTCTCTTTAATCTCTTGATTGGTCTGGACGGTTATACCATCGCAACAGGGATTTTGAACAGCAACCTCAACGGAGACAATATCGTTTCTATCCCACTGGATATTGATGATCCAATTGAGCTGGTCTATATCCAGCATGAAAAAACCAGCCTGTCTAAGATGGGCGAACGCTTTATCGACTATCTCCTAGAAGAAGTCCAGTTTGATAGTTGAGAAATAATAAGAACCAATATGTAGGCTAGCAACAACCTGCATATTGGTTCTTTTTACTTATAATTAAAAGTCTCCCCTGCCAACTTATCAGCTAGCTTGGGAAAGAGAGTATAAAACTTATGGGCCAGGTTCAACAAAATCGGGAGATTAAGTTCTCGTTTGTTTTTTCCTATAATCTTGACAATCTTTTTAGCCACTGCATCTGGTGCCAATAGAAAACGGTCAACCGACTTGAGATAGGTTCCATCTGGGTCAGCCTGATCAAAAAATCCTGTACGGATTGGTCCTGGATTGACCGTCGTTACATAAACACCGTAGGACATGAGTTCTAGGCGCAGAGCATTTGAAAAACCAATAGCCGCAAACTTAGTCGCTGAGTAAAGACTGGACTTGCCAGTAGCAATCAAACCTGCCATACTAACAATATTGATGATATGGCCTTTTCGACTTTCCTTCATTCGAGCCGCAAGGCGACGAGACAGATTCATTAGGGCAAAGGTATTGACCTCGAACATCTGATGAATATCTTGGTCAGAAATCTGGTCAAATTCCTCAAAAATCCCGTAACCAGCGTTGTTTATCAAAACATCAATCTCGCCGTAGCGGTGATAAAGGTCTACCACCAGAGTTTCTAAGGCTGAATCATCGGTAATATCGATTTCAATCAATTCTGCACGGGGATGGTTTCCGTAGAGTTTGGCTAATTTTTCCTTATTTCGACCAAGCAAGATGAGTTGAGCATTTGGCAGGAGTTTGACCATTTCTTGGGCTAGGCCACCGCTAGCTCCGGTAATGAGAATAGTAGACATACTGTTCCTTTCTCAATCTTTTAGATTTCCACTTCTTCCAAGTCTTTGACCACATGGACATTTTCAAAAACACTAGCAGCGTCTTTTTTGAGCTTGCTGATATCTTTTGAGAGGAAACGGGCGCTGATATGGTTAAGTAAGAGGCGTTTGGCACCTGCTTCTACTGCTACTTGTGCAGCTTGCATGTTAGTAGAGTGGCCATGGTTACGAGCAATTTTTTCATCACCCTTGCCATAAGTCGATTCATGGACTAGGACATCGGCATTGACAGCCAGACGCACACTGGCATCCGTTTTTCGAGTGTCTCCTAAAATAGTGATAATTTTACCTGGGCGTGGAGCTGAGATATAGTCAGCTGCCTTGATTTCAGTCCCATCTTCGAGAACTACATCCTGGCCGTTTTTGATTTTCCCAAAAAGTGGGCCAAATGGGACACCTGCCGCCTTGAGTTTTTCAGCATCCAGCGTTCCTTCTAGATCCTTTTGGATAACACGATAACCAACACAGAAAATAGTGTGGTCCAGCTCTTCTGCATACACCGTAAATTTATCGGTCTCAAGGATTTTTCCTAAAGAATCTTGGTCAAACTCATGAAAATGAATACGATAAGGCAGACGCGAACCTGACACACGAAGGCTGGTTAAGACAAATGACTTGATGCCTTGAGGTCCATAGATTTCCAAATCTGTCTGCTCTTCATTGGCCTGAAAAGCACGGCTAGAAAGGAAACCTGGCAAGCCAAAAATGTGGTCTCCATGCAAGTGAGTGATAAAGATTTTGCTGACCTTACGTGGTCGAATCGTGGTTTCAAGAATACGATTTTGCGTACCTTCTCCACAGTCAAAGAGCCAGACTTCGTTAATCTCATCCAAAAGTTTCAGGGCGAGACTGGAGACATTGCGGGCTTTAGAGGGCTGACCAGCCCCTGTTCCTAAAAATTGAATATCCATTCGATACTTTCTAATTAATCAATATATAACATAGCTGTGCGGTTTTCCGATCGGAAATAGCGTTTGCCAGAAAAAGCAGCAGCTTCTTGCAATAAATCCTCTTGGCTGTAGCCTTTGAGACGTTTACGACCATCAGCCAAGCTTTCCAAATCAGTCAAAGCTGTGAGACTTTCCACACTAACAACTTCCTCATCTCCAACAGCCTTCATATAAATCTTACCAGACTCTTCAAAGACTAGTTGATGGGGGAAAATTTGCGCAATTTCAAAAAGCAAGTCATCCGAAATCTTCTCTTCATTTTCAGAGAAAATCCGACCAAGCCCCTCACTCTCATAACAAAAACCAAAGGATTTACCAGACAGGTTAAGGCGAATAAAAGGCTTGTTTTCGAGGGTGAAACTTGGCTCAGTATTGTAAAGATTTAGTTCCTGACTGACTTCCGCAAAATAATCGGTTGCAGCTTGAGGACTCTTTTTTTGATATAGTTCTGCAAAGTAAGCATTGACCACGCTAGGTGGAGGGGTAATGAGGGCTAGTTGCTCCTGCTCTGTTTTACCAGCTAGAAGCTGATCCAGATAGGCCTTATCCAGACTTGTATAGCCCCCATATTTTATAGCCAACGTTTTAATATCAGTCATAAAATTCCTCTAACCTCCATTTATTTTTCTCGGAAATGTAGCCTCTAATCACTTCGCCGTCCTCCTGATAATCGCGTTCTTGCAAAATCGCAACACTTTCTAAATCATGAATCTTGTAGGACTTTGAAAAAGGCACACGCAGGGTAAAAGATTCAAAAATATCCTTGATTTTCTCTAAAAACAAAGCCTGCAAATTCTCACGACTATCCTCAGACTTGGCAGAAATGAGGGCATAAGGTGTTTGGGTCGGCGTAAAATCCTCCACCAAATCCGCTTTATTATAAAGTGTCAGACGAGGAATATCTTCCATATCTAAGTCTTTCATGATGGAAAGAACTGTTTTTTCATGTTCCTCGTGGTAAGGATTGCTGGCATCGATAACATGAACCAGAAGGTCCACATGCTTGCTTTCTTCCAAGGTTGACTTAAAACTGGACACCAGCTCTGTCGGCAAATCTTGGATAAAGCCAACTGTATCTGTCAAAGTTACTTGGAGATTGCCTCCCAGATGGATACTCTTAGTCGTCGCATCTAGAGTCGCAAAGAGCTCGTCCGCTTCATACTGAGTCTTACTGGTCAAGGTGTTCATGATGGTTGATTTTCCAGCATTGGTGTAACCAATCAAACCAATTTTAAAGGTGCTTGACTCCAGACGTTTTTCTCTAACAGTCGCCCGATTTTTCTCAACCACCTTGAGCTGGCGCTCGATATCCGTGATTTGATTGCGAACGCTACGACGGTTCAGCTCCAGCTGACTTTCGCCAGGTCCACGGGAACCAATTCCCCCTGCCTGACGGCTGAGCATAATTCCCTGACCAACCAAGCGGGGCAAGAGATATTTTAGCTGGGCTAGGTGGACCTGGAGTTTGCCTTCATGGCTTCGAGCTCGCATGGCAAAGATATCCAAAATCAACTGCATACGGTCAATGACTTTAACACCCAGAACTTCTTCTAGATTGACATTTTGCCTTGGGGTCAGACGGTTGTTGACGATGACAGTGGTGATTTCTTCGGCATCCACCATGAGGGCAATCTCTTCTAACTTACCAGAGCCAACGAAAGTCTTGGAGTCATACTTTTCACGTTTTTGCCTGTAACTATCGACTACGACAGCACCAGCTGTCTTGGCTAGACTGGCCAATTCTTCCATGGAGAGGTCAAAATTATCCATACCCTGCAATTCCACACCAATGAGCAGGACTCGCTCCTCTTTTTTCTCCGTATCAATCATCTAAAAACTCCTCTATCTGGCTTAAAATGCGGTCTTGCACACCAGACTCTCCAATCTGATAAAAGGTGACCTGCATGCGGTTACGGAACCAGGTCAACTGACGCTTGGCAAAACGACGGGTCGCCTGTTTGAGACTCTCACTGGCTTCTTCCAAGGTCTGCTCCCCACGAAAATAAGGAAAGAGTTCCTTGTAACCAATTCCTTTAGCAGCCTGCACATCTGGATAATGGTCAAAAAGCCACTTGGCCTCATCCAAAAGCCCAGCCTCAAACATCAAATCCACGCGGCGATTGATACGTTCATATAATTGACTGCGCTCATCATCCAAGCAGATAATCAATGGTTCATACAAGGTCTCTTGATTTTCCAATTCCTGACCAAAATGGGCAATTTCCAAGGCACGCATCGCACGACGACGATTAAACTGAGGAATTTTAAGGTCTGCTTGCTCCACCAGATGAGCTAATTCCTCATCTGTATAAGGCTCCAAGCTAGCCCGATAGGCCAAAATCTCCTCATGGGGAGTCTCCCCACCTAGGTGGTAACCTTCTAGCAAGCTCTGGATATAAAGTCCAGTCCCACCAGCGATAGTGGCCAGCTTGCTACGGCTGTGAATATCCTCAATAGCCATCTTAGCTTCTGAAACAAAATCAAAAGCCGAGTAAGACTCGGTTACCTCTCTAACATCGATTAAATGATGAGGAACAGTTTCCTGCTCTTCTGGACTAGCCTTAGCCGTCCCAATATCAAGTCCTCGATAGACTTGCTGACTATCACCGCTAACCACTTCGCCATTAAAACGCTTGGCCACTTCAATGGCAAGGGCTGTTTTTCCAACAGCAGTCGGTCCAACAATCACAATTATTTTTGTTTTCATCTTTTTTCCTTGAAAAATTCCCATTTTTTCGTTACTATTATTATAACACAAAAAGGTCAGTCAGAAAAATGTGACCTCTTGAGGGGGCTGGCTGATTAAGAAGATAAAGGAGGAAGACTCATGGCTAAAGGATTCGCTAAAGGTCTTGTAACAGGTGTCGCAGGAACTGTTGCTGCCGTTGCAGGTGCAGTATACGCATTTAAAAAGAAAGTAATCGAACCAGAAGAGCAAAAAGCAGCTTTCATCGAAGAAAACCGTAAAAAAGCAGCTCGCCGTCGCGTATCACGTTAAGAAACAAAAGAAGTTGGGATTCATTGTCTCAACTTCTTTTTCTATTCTTTTATACTCAATGAAAATCAAAGAGCAAACTAGGAAGCTAGCCGCANNTTGAGGTTGTAGATGAAGCGACGCTGACGTAGTTTGAAGAGATTTTCTAAGAGTATTAAACGGCTAGGTCAAACTTCAACTGCGGCTTAACAGGGTCATAATCTACCAACTCAAAATTCTCTGCTTTAATATCAAAGAAATTGGTCCCATCTGGAACATTCAAGACCAAACGAGGTTGGCAGTTTGACGGCTCCCGACGAAGCAATTCCTCTGCTTGTTCAAATTGATTGTCATAGATATGGAGGTTGTTGATGAAGTAGAAGAACTTCCCAACCTTCCAGCCAAAATGTTTGGCAATCATCATCTGCAAAGCCACATACTGCATAGCGTTGATGTGGTGGGCCACCAGCATATCATTGGAGCGCTGGGTCAAGGTCGCATCCAGATAGATTTCCCCATCAACACGCCGAACATCAAACATGGTCTGAAAGGCGCACGGGAGCAGCCCATCTGTTTCTTCGAAAGCTTGGTAATCCCAGAGCGAAATAATATTGCGGCGGTTCCAAGGATTGGTTTCCAACTGTTTGAGAAGCTTATTGATAATGTCGTGTTTCTTAACAACGGCACCATAGCGCTCACCAATGGTTCCCGTGTCTCCAACTTCCCAGTCATTCCAGTAGTGAACATTGTACTTGTCATTAAGCACTTCTAAGCTATTTGACTGGTCTTGGTAAATCCAGAGAACTTCTTTGATGGCGGATTTGATTGCAATGGGACGCAAGGTTGTGATAGGAAATTCTCCTTTAGATAAGTCGTACTCGGAAAAGGCACCAGTTACATACTTGGAATTAGCAACAGTCCCATCCTTGTACTTAGGACGAGCCTGCTCTGAGAAAACACCTTCCTTTAGAATGCGTTCAATATTCTCTTTAAAAATCGTATCTGCTTTTGTCATTTCGTTTCACCTCATTCATTGTCCTAACTAGTATAGCATAAAAAATAAAAGAGGAACATTACTAACTCTAGGTTAGCATTTTTCCTCTTTTATTATTTTATTGCAATACAAGTGATGCTGCTCCGATAACTCCAGCGTCATTTCCTAGAGTTGCAAGAGCCAATTTAGTAGATGTGCGCACTTGTGGGAAAGTATTTTCGTCATAGACTTTTTGAACACCTTGTAGAAGGAATTCTCCTGCAGCTGACACACCACCACCGATGACGATTGTTGATGGGTTTAGGATTGAACCAATGTTAGCACAAGCGATTCCCAAGTAACGTGAGAAGTTACGGTAAACAGTCAAAGCAAGGTCGTCTCCTTCTTTTGCAAGGTCAAAGACTGTCTTAGCAGTTACTTCTTCTCCGTTATCAATCAATCGTTTCAAGGCTGCATCGCCTTCATATTCATCTGCATAACGACGAGTCAAGTTGACAATCCCTGTTGCTGAAGCAACTGTCTCAAGACAGCCTTTCTTACCGCAAGTACATGCGATTGGTTGGTCAAAGTCAACAGTGATATGACCAAGTTCACCTGCTGCACCAGCAACACCATGAAGCAATTTGCCTTCTGCGACAATACCACCACCAACACCAGTACCGAGTGTCATAAAGACAACGTCTGGTTGGTTATCTCCAGCACCCATCCAGCGCTCACCAAGAGCTGCTACGTTGGCATCATTATCGATGAAAAATGGAATGCCCAAAGCTTTTTCAATTTTCTCTTTAATTGGTTGAAGGGTTTTCCAGTTCAAGTTGTAGGCACCGATAACAGTCCCTTTGTCACGGTCAACCACACCTGGTGATCCCATTCCAATGCCTTGGAAGTCCGCTGCTGCCAATCCAAGCAAGTCCAAACGATGTTGAATAGACTCAATCATATCATCAACGATATGACTTCCCTCATCCAGAATGTTGGTCTTGATTGACCATTTTCCTTGGATTTCTCCTGCTGTTGTTAAGATTGCAAATTTGATAGAAGTTCCACCAAGGTCAATCCCAATAATCTTTTGACTCATCATACTCTCCTTTTTCATTGTCTAGTAATTGAAAATGCTTACAGTACTAGTATAACAAATTTCAGTCATTTATGCAAAGGTTTGCATTTAGCTAATATAGATTTTTAATCCAGATAATCTCCACCATCAAATCCATAATATTCCTCCAGTGTCAAACCACTTGCAGCAATCTCTTTTGCTTCTTTTCCAATGTAACGTAAATGCCATTCCTCATGCATATAGCCTGTGACACTCTCTTTTCCACGGGGATAGCGAACAACAAAACCATAGTCTGGTGCATAATCCAATAACCATTGAGCCGCACCAGCATCTTCAACTAATTGACCATCTGTGCCAATCACATCAAAAGCAAGTCCTGTCTGATGTTCGCTATATCCAGGACGGGCGGAATAACGATCCGCAGCAGCCTGGCCCTCTTGGTTCACATAACTTTGATATAATTGTGCTTGAGTTGCATAACTTCTAAAGCCACTATAATTATCGCTAATAGCGTATCCTTCCTTCTGCATCTGTGCAATCAGTTTTAAAAAGGCTGCTTTTGCAGTAGCATTTTCACCTGGATAGTAATCTTTAGACATAGGATAATGTTTATTGGCAACTATGATTTCATCATACTTTCCTTGAAGGCTATAATAAGAACCTTTATTGCTTACTTTTGAATTAGCTTTCCACAAACCAGTCGCACCAACATAATAACGTCCACCATCAACCCATTCATTGACAGCCATTTTACCATCTGATTTTAGATAATAATTCCCTTGCCATGTATTATAAGCATAAGATCCATCTGATGTCAAATAATACCAAGTTTGGTAAGAAGAGTCATAAACCCATTCACCTTTAGCCATTTTACCATCTGATTTCAAATAATAGTTTCCTTGCCATGCACTATAAGCATAAGATCCATCTGATGTCAAATAATACCAAGCTTGATAAGAATCATCATAAACCCATTCACTTTTGGCCATCTTACCATCTGATTTCAAATAGTAATTTCCTTGCCATATACTATAAGCATAAGAACCATCTGATTTCAAGTAATACCAAGCCTGATAAGAAGAGTCATAAATCCATTCACTCTGTGCCATTTTACCATCAGCTTTCAGGTAATAGTTTCCCTGCCATGCATTTTTCACTAGATTTCCATTTCCATCAAAATAGTACCAAGAACCGTCCTGCTTAACCCAACCACTTGTTGTTGATGAACTTGTATCAGTTTGAGTTGTAGCCGCTTGTTTTGCTTTAAAAGCACCCTTAGGAGCATTTTTCAATTCGCAAGCCACACCGTCATGATCACGGTATAACTTGGCAGAATAACCGGGGTCTCCCTCATGAATATCCGCGTATCCATTCGCCCAAGCTTCCTTACAACTCGAAAAATGAATGTTTTCCTCTGCTAACACAGGTTGTGAAAACAAGGCTAAAATTGACAACGTCACCAGACTCATTTTTAAAAATAGACGTTTGTTCATTACTTTCTCCTCTAACGATGTTATCGATTTCAATATTATTTTATCAAACTTATTTCAGCAATTCAAGGAAACTTCTGGTCTTTTCTACAAACTCCTTTGGTTTTTCCTTATTCAAGACATGAGGGCCATCTGGGATAATCTGAAATTGGGATTCTGATATTAGTTTATGAAGACTTCTCATAGAACTAAGATTCGGTTTATCTTTGCTGCCACAAATTAGTAAGGTTGGATAGGGGCAATTCCCTGCTATATCCGTTAAGTCAAGTGTCTTCAATTCTTTGGAAATACCTATTATAAAAGTCTTGTCTGCTCCCTGTTTTTCAAATACTCTTTTGGGAAGTAGTTTAAAAATCAGCAACTGAAGATAAAATAGGATATTCCCTGCTAATTTAAGCGGGCATCCTGACAGAATCAAAGCTCGAAGATTTGGTGAATCGTAACTGGAAAGTTCTAGTGTCAGGGCAGCACCTAAGGACAATCCAATCAAAACAAAAGGTTCTGTCTCTTGAGCTAGGTGCTGATAAACTCGCTCTTTAGCTTGTTGATAGTTACTAACTCCAGAAGGAAATAACTCGATAGCCTCAGAAGGATAATCTGTCAGTAGATTACGAACTTCTTTCCAAGACTCTGCTGACTGCCCTAACCCATGCAAAAATATCAATTTCATCTAGTTCTCCTCAAGGCTTAGTTCATACAAGCCTCTCACTGCATTACAGCCGTAAATAGCTTCTGCTTGGGTTAAATCTGCCAAGGTCAAGACTTTCTCTTCTACCTGTCCTGTTTCCAGCAAATGCTGACGGTAAATTCCTGGCAAGATTCCAAGTCGGATAGGCGGTGTGTAGAGTTTCCCAGCAATTTTCAAAACCAGATTTCCGATAGAGGTTTCAAGCAGTTCTCCTGACTTATTGTAGTAAATGATCTCTTGCTCCCCTAAACTCAAGTATGGTCTATGAGTCGTTTTAAAGTGGGTAAAAGCTTGCTGCAAATTGGCTTCTTGCAGACAAAGTTTAGCCTGGCAGAACTGTGGACTAAGGGGTGTTAATACTTGACGATTGACTTCTATCTCTCCAGATTTGCTAATGCTGATTCGCAAGCGGTAATCTTGATTAGCATCACAAGTCTGACACTCTTCTTCAATCTTTTGTCTCAAAATTTCTGGGTCAAAAGGAAAGGCAAAATATCGACTAGCTTTTATCAGTCTTTCCAGATGTTGTTCTTCAAACAGCAGTTGTTTTTGGCTGATTTTCCCAGTCGTAATCAGCTGAAAACGAGCTTGTTTACGATAGAGAACAGCCGCCTTTTGATGAACCTCGCGGTATTCAGATTCCCAAGTGCTATCCCATGTAATGCCTCCGCCAACTCCATAGATGGCTTTCCCTTGATGCAGTTGAATGGTCCTAATGGCCACATTAAAAATCCGTCGTCCATTTGGAAGCAAGAGACCAATCGTTCCACAGTAGACTCCACGCGGTTGTGGCTCCAAGTCCTTGATAATCTCCATTGTCGCAATTTTCGGTGCGCCCGTTATGGATCCACAAGGAAAGAGAGAGCGAAAAATTGTAACTAAATCAACATCTGCTCGCAACCGACTCTTGATGGTCGAAGTCATCTGCCAAACAGTTGAATACTGCTCTACCTGACACAGACGCTCCACGTGCTCGCTCCCCACCTCAGAAATACGGTTCATATCATTGCGCAAGAGGTCCACAATCATCATATTTTCAGACCGATTTTTAGGATCCTGCTCCAACCAACTGGCCTGTTCAAGATCTTCTTGGTCAGTTACCCCACGCTGAGTCGTTCCCTTCATCGGTCGCGTTGTCAACTCGCGGTCATTTTGCTCAAAAAAGAGCTCTGGGCTCATGGAAATCACTGCCATCTCATCATGTTCAATATAGGTATTGTAGCCCGCCTCCTGTTCTACCACCATACGATTGTAGATAGCAAAAGGATTGGCATTTAAGTCTTGTTTGAGTTGAACGGTGTAGTTGACCTGATAGGTGTCTCCCTGCCGCAAATGATGGTGAATTTGGGCAATCGCCTTTTCATAGTCTGCCGCAGACGTCACTTCCTGCCAATTTGAGGGCAAATCAATATCCTCATAAGTCAGAGGAATAGGGGAAGTTTCTACGCTATCATGAACAGTAAAGTAAAGCAGGTACTCTCCCAGTAGTGGATCCTTGTGAACTGCTAATTTTTCCTCAAAAGCAGGTGCAGCCTCGTAGCTGACATAGCCCACCACATAATAACCTTGCTCTTGGTAGCTTTCCACTTGTGCCAGCAAATCTGCCACTTCTTCTACATTTCTCGTTTTCAACTCTTTAATAGGCTGGGTAAAGATGTATCTCTCCCCCAAAGCCCTAAAATCAATCACTGTTTTTCTATGCATACCTTAAGTATAGCATAAAATAAGAAAACCCTCATCCGCAAAGCAGATGAGAGATTTCGATTATTTAAAGATTGAAGTTTTAAAGCTATTTGTTTGTTGAAGAAGCTTCTTGAAGAGTTTTTCTTTAAGTGTCACTGTATTAGACATAGAAACAGATTTATTTCCATCTTTATCTGTCTTCAATGTCGCCTTATCTTTATCAACTGCTTCAGCAAATGCACGTTTCAAGTCTTCATAACTATTGTATATTGTACTATCAATTTCAATAGATTGAATTCCTTTTTTAGCTTTATCCACAACTTCTTCGAAGTAAGCTTTCTTCCAATCTTCTAGGTTGCTAAATTTACCATCAGAAACTTTCTTGATAATAAAATCATCACCTAGAGTAGCATGACCAGCTTTTTTAGACTCATTTTTCAGCATGTTAGAAGCATAATTTAGGAAGCCTTTTTCATATCCAAAGTAACCCCACATACGGAAGGTGTTATGCTTGAATGACATTGCTCCTGGAGCTCCTTCACTTGTGTTAGCACCATAGATACCAGCGGTAATTGGTACAGTTACATAGGCAGAGCCAAATCCAGTTGGGTCATAAGTACCATTACCAGGACCGTGTTTAGTCATGAAGTTCTTGTCTACTAGATCGTTAACAGAAGTCAAGTTATATTCTTTTTCTTCTGCATTCAGATCACGAACCTCGTCATACTGGTTCTTCGTATTAGCGTTACGTAGTTTTTTAGCAACTTTCTTAAACCAAGCGTTGTTTAAGTCTTTATTGTGTTTATCAAGAACTGCTTCACCTTCAAGGTAGTCAAGAAGCATTAGAGTATCGTTGAAACCTTTCATGTAATGATCGATTTCAGCGCGAGAAGTGAGGTCATTTGGATTTGTGTTGTACCATTGGTTTCCATCGTTTGGACGTTCGTAGGCCATGTTTAGACCTAATGCGCCATATTCTCCGTTTGGATTTGATACCGATGGCGTTTGTAACATCCCCTGAGCAAATGCTTCAAGATCTGTACCTTCACGGTGTCTTGAACCACCTAAGTAAACCATACGGTCATTTACGTGAGTTGTTTCATGAGTGAAGGCTGAGATACCGAAATCACTAATCATATCAGTAACCATGAAGAAGACTGAATCATCTTTATAAGGGTTACCGTAAATACGAGCTACAGCCCCCATACGCCAATCAGTGGCGTGGTAACGACCTGTTGGTCCGTATAATTCACGGATAGGTGCTACGTCTTTACCACTATTCGTATGTCCGTATTTATCTGTGCTGATTCCTTTATAGTTTTGGTTATCTAACACAGGAGTTGGAACCATGTTGTTGCTCTTAAGCAGTTGATTACGAACTTTATCTAATGATAAGCGAGACCAGAAGTCTAGGTAATTTTGTTGACCTTTAGCGACTTTATTGATTTCAGCTTTGAATGCTTCGCGTTCTTCTGCAGTATTCTTACCGTATTTTTCAAATGAACTGTAAGCCATAGTGTTATATGTTGAGATTAAGAACATATGTGCATCTTTCAGGTTAAGAAGTGGTAAAATCATCTTACCATGCATGTCATTGTTTAATCCCTCGTAGGCTCTGTGTTTCTTATCAGCAAATTCAGGTGTTGTAGTTTTAGGTTCAACAATATATACATTATCTTTAGTAGCTTTTATGAACCAATCGTTTAGGTTCGTATCTTCTGTGAATAGACGCATATTATAGTCTAAGAAACTGTTTAACTCGCCTATGCCGATAACTCCACCGATAGTTTCGCGATAAGCTTCTAAAGTTCTATCCCCTTTAACATTTCTTTCTTTAGAACCAATCTTAATCAAGAAGTCTAACACATTAACATTTTTACCATAAAAGTCAGGTTTGAATAGCATTAATTCTTTAATATTAAAGTCATCGAATTTAACACCGTAGTAACGATTTAGGTAAGCTAATCCAAGAAGAACAGCAGCCTTATTGTCATCAATCTTCTTGATCAAGGCGCGTTTAGCAGATTCATCTGTGTTTAATTGATGATCTTCATTTTCAAGCAACTGTTTCACAAATTTCGCCAGATTATCCTTGACTTCTTTGAAGGTTTCTTCGAGGTAAAGGTTCTTAATCGCATTTACTTTGTTAGGACCGGTTCTATTTAGGTGTGTGTAGATAGGATCTGATTGTAGCTCAACTGGGCTTAATTTTTCAACGATAGCATTGATAAGATCACTACGGTCTTTGTCAACGATATTAGGCGTATAGACAACTTCTCCGAGTTCAGCAATGCTGTACTCTTTCACTTGTTTGACATTAGATTCTTTCAGCGAAACAGTAAAGATATCTTTGGTCTTATCAGCATAGTGCACCAAAATGTGGTCAGCATCAGCCAATTCTGTTACAAAGGCATTGCCCTTCATAGCAGTAACTGATAGGACTTCCTTGGTCATAAGATGACTATCAGCAGCTAATTTATTTCCTTGGTTTACAATCCATTCTTTATTGTAGAACGGTTGAAGTTTTTCGATATTACGGTAGGCAAGTTCACGAGATGCATCATAATCTTGAGTATCTTTATAAGTATCAGCTTTTGGTTTAACATTATTTAATGTATCTGAAACAAGAGGATTGATAACATAATCATTAGCTGTAATTCCTAATGTTGCAATTTTCTGGTCAGCTTCTTCTTGAGAAACTTCTTTAATTCTGTTAGAAACAGAGAATTTAAATGAACGGTTACCTGTACTTACATCTTTTACGATAAAGTTACGTTCTAAAGCGTTATTTGAGAAGTATCCACCATCTGCGTCAATATCTTTAGATCCATAGAACACTTCACCATTTTCAACTTTCATCATAGACACAGAGTCTGCAACTTTACCCCATGCCCAGTTCTTACTAAGGAAACCACCTACTTCAACAGGTGTATTTACCTTAATAGTTCCTTTAGTAACAGCATTACGAACAGAACCATATTTACCAATTCCGTTAGGATCCCCACTGTTATTTGATCTAGCAACAAATCCACCGATACGAGCTTTATTAGCAACTATATCAGCTTCTACATATCCTTTATCAACATTACCTTTCCAGATTTCACCAACCATACCAGCGAAATCCCATCCTCTATCACCTACACCAGTAAGTTTACCGATATAAGCAACATTAGTAAGTTGCCCACCGTTATCTAATTTGTTAACAAGTCCGGCAATTCCATCTCTACCAGTAATGCTACCAGTTACTTTAATATTCTCAACAGTGGCATTCTTAACAGTTCTAGCAAGAGCAGAAATGTTATCAATCCAAGGCATATTAATATCGACATTAGCTAAGTTAACATCTTTAACCGAACCACCTTCAATGTTATCAAATAACTGACGAGACATATTGTGAATTGAATAACGTTGTCCGTCAACACTTGATAACTTACCTTTAAATATACCAGGAACATACTCTTTATTTGGAGTTGGTACATTAGCTGCATTTAGATCTGCACCAAGTTTGAACTCACCGCTAGGGTTAGCTTTCATATCTTTTACAAGCTCGTTGAAGTTGTAGTAAACATTACCTTCTTTTGCTTTTTGTTTTTCAAAGTAATGAACATACTCTTCGCTAAGTGTATTATCAGCATTACGTTGAACTAAGTCTGGTGCTTTGGCAGTAACTTTATATAAAGTTTTTCCGTCTTTTTCTACTTCTTCAATCTTGTCAACAGCAAGTCTTGTAACTTTGTTGTCATGAGTTGTAACTCGTAGGTAAAGTGAAGCAACATTCGTTGGGTTTTCTGAAAGTAAACTTGAGTCAGTTTCAACACCTGCATCGTCAACACTTATTAAGCTTGTTTCTTTAATATTTTTAATTTCAACTTTTTTAAGGTCTAATTGTATTTGTTTATCTTCTAATGTTTCAGTTTCTTCTTGACCATTACCTCTATCATAAACCATAGTAGTAGATAGAGTATACTCTTTGAAGTATTCTACATTGTCTAATAACGCATTTAGATTATTTTCTGTTAGATTCACAATCTTAACAACTTGTCCATCTTTTTTCAGGGTAGCTGTGATTGATTTAATTTTTGTCTTAGTTGGATTCTCTAGAGAATACTTAGCAACTACTTCTTTATCTAATACTTTCTTATCAGTATTTACAAATTTTAATACTGGTTTTTCAGTTAATGGAGCTAAGTTTTTGATAGCTTCTTCTAATTTTTCGGTAGCTGCATTAACTTTGCTTTGAGTAGTAGCATCATCTGCATTTACAGATTTTGCTGCTGTAAGAGTGTCTTCTAAAGATTTCCATGTTTGAGTAGTGTATTCTTCTTTACGTTTGCTGTTAGCTGTGTTAATAGCCGTTTGTAATGCAGTTTTATCTACAGCAAGAGCTTTAATAGCGTCTTGAAGAGCTTGAGTAGCCGCATCTATTTCACTTTGTTTAGGAAGAGGAGTAGTTCGGCTGTTGATTTCTTTTGCTTTTATTTCAGCATTTTTGAAGTCATTCCAAGTTGTTGGACTGTAGTCAGCTTCTTGTTTAGTTTCTGCTCTTGTTATTTGTTCTTGTAATTTTGTTTTATCAACAGTAAGAGCATCGATAGCAACTTTAAGTTTTTCAGTTGCATCCTTGATTTGAGCTTGAGTAGCTTTGTCGTTGTCTTTTACAGCTTGAGCGTCAGTTTTCGCTTCTTCTAGAGCGCTCCAAGATACAGTACTGTAGTCAGTAGCAGTCTTAGACTGAGCATCAGCAAGTTGTTTTTCAAGTTCAGTCTTATCTGTAGTTAAATCAGTGATAGCCGCTTTCAGTTTTTCGTCAATGTGATTTACTTCGCTTTGTTTTGTTGCTGGGTTGCTTGTAACTTCTTCAGCTTCAGCTAGTACAGTTTGAAGATTTGCCCAAGTTGCATCGCTGTAGTGTTCTTTAGTTTTTGATTTCGCATCAGAGATAGTTTTGTTTAAGTCTGTTTTATCAACGCTTAGAGCGTCAATAGCAGCTTTAAGTTTTTTAGTAGCTTCGTCGATTTGAGCTTGAGTAGCGGTAGCCTTATCTTTTACAGTTTGAGCGGCATTTTTCGATTCTTCTAGAGTGTTCCAAGATGTAGTACTGTGGTCAGCTTGAGTTTTTTCGTTTACAAGATTCAGTTGTTTTTCAAGTTCAGTCTTATCTGTATTTAATCCAGCAATAGCAGCTTTAAGTTTTTCGTCAATGTGATTTACTTCGCTTTGTTTTGTTGCTGGGTTGCTTGTAACTTTTTCAGCTTCGGCTAATACATTTTGAAGGTTTGTCCAAGATGCATCACTGTAGTGCTCTTTAGTTTTTGATTTCGCATCTTCGATAGTTTTGTTTAAGTCTGTTTTATCAACAGTAAGAGCGTCGATAGCATCTTTAAGTTTAGCTGTCTCGCTATCTACTTCAGGTTGTTTTACAGAGTCAGAAGCATATACACCTTTTGCAGCTTCTAAAACAGATCCAAGAGCATTGTAACTTGCTGTAGAATAATCAGTAGGAGAAACTGAACTAGCTTTATCAATTTGATTCTTTAACTCACTTTTATCAACTGGTTCTTTAGTACCAACACCCTTTATTTCATCTACTGGATTGGTTGTTATTGTATCCTCTAGTACTTTACTGGACTGTCTACCATCAGTAGTAGTGACTTCAGTTAAAATAGTGCGTTCGCCAGCAACACCTTCTCGAATAACCCTTGTTTTTCCCTTAGCGAGGTTCTCATCATCTTGCTCAACTGTCTTAAAAGGCACAGGCTCTTTAGTTACTATAACTTCAGACTTAACCTCTATTACATTTAACACACCTTCTTCAGGAGTTGTTTTATGTTCTACTGCTGGCTGTTCTACTTTTGTTTCTTCATTCTGATGTTCTGCTGGTTGAGCAGCTGGTGAAGTTTCTGTTGGTTGACTTTCTGGTTCAACTTGAGCTTCTACTGGTTGTTCTTCTTGTTTCGGTATTTCTTCCGCAGTCTTCTCTTCTTTAGAAGCTTCTGGTTGCTTTTCTGGAGAGACTGGTGCCATTGGTGCCGTTTCGTCTTCACTTGGCGCAACTGGTTCACCTACTTGTTCAACTTTTGGTTCCGTTTGTTTTTCTACAGCAGGCGTTTCCACTTTTGGTTCTTCAACAGATTGATTAGAAGCCTCATCTCTTGTTTCTACTACTTCTGGCTGTGCATCTTCTTGTTTCGGTGTCTCTTCCGATACCTTATCCTCTTTAGGATCTTCTGGTTGTGATGATTCTTTTGGTATCCTTGGCTGCTCCGGTTGTGTAGGTTGCACGGGTTGTTCTGGGACTTTTGGTTGTTCTACTGGAGTTGCAACTTTTGATTCCTCAGCTGGTTTGTCTGATGGTTGACTTTCCGATTTGACTGGTGCTGGTTCTGCTGAATCTTCTTTCCCCTCTTCTACTTTAGGAAGGGTTTCGTCAGTAGGTTTTACCTCCGATTTTGGTTCTTCCTTTGGATTTTCTTCTGTTTTAGGAGCTTCCTCTGTCTCTACTGCTCGGTTTTCTGGCTTAGCTTGCTCCTGATTTGTTGTTACTTGGGGATTCTCAACTTCGACCACAGTTACCTCTTCAGGTTTAGCTGAGTCTTCTTCTAAAACAGTGTCCAAGCCAAGCGTTTTGAGGATGTCACCTGATAGATAACCAACATAACGATAACCATCCATTTCAACAACACCCTCTCGACTAGCCGGTGCTAGAGTAGCAACTGGATCTACAGCTCCTGCACTAGGAAGGACTACCAATCCCATAGCTCCAACTAGAAAGACGCTGGCAATTTTCTTTCTCTTGTAGATTAAAAGCAAGCTCCCAACAGTCAGCAAACCAAAAGCTGTCAAAACAGATGCTTCTGTCCCTGTTTGTGGCAGCTGATTTTTTTGATACACCAAACCATAAACAAGTTCATTTCCATCAGGCTTTCCTGTCTGGATTAAATCTTTAGCTTCTTGTGAAATAACCTCTTTATCTACATAGTGATAGGTGGCTGCGTCCACTACAGAAGGAGCCATCAAAAGGCTTCCAAGAAATACAGAACCTACAACTCCCTTAATCTTACGAATTGAAAAACGGTCTTTTTTAAACACTTTCATCTCCTTTATTTATTCTCACGACTTTCTGATAGAATCTTGCGGATAGTGCGCACGCGCACCTCCGATTAATTTTGGACGACTAGCCAGCGCCGTTACATGGGCATGACCAATCTCTCTCAAAAGAGGGCGAATCGGAACCTGAACATGCTTGACATGCATACCAATTGCAGTATCTCCGATATCCAATCCAGCATGAGCCTTGATAAATTCAACCTCAACTGGATCTTGCATAAACTTAAAGGCTGCCAATTGACCTGAACCTCCTGCATGGAGAGTAGGAAGGACACTGACGATTTCCAGACCAAACTGCTCTGCCACCTGACGTTCAACGACGAGAACCCGATTGACATGCTCACAGCCTTGAACAGCTAGATGAATTCTTTTTTCTTCTAGGAGATCTAGGATGGTCTTCACAATGATTTCGCCAATTTCTTGGCTGGATTCCTTGCCAATCTGACCACCTATCACTTCACTAGAGGAAAGACCCAAAACAAAGATAGAGCCTTGTTTCAAATTGGCCTTTTCTAAAACATCTTTCACTATCTGACGTGTTTCTCTTTGAATCTGTGTCTCGTTCATCTCTGCCACCTCTTTTGTCACTATCTATCATACCGTTTTTTCTTGTTTTTAGCAAGATAGACGACCTGGAAAGCTTGCCCAATTACGCATAAAACTCCCAGAATTGACTGGGAGTTAACTAGTTTCTATTCTATTTATGTATATTTCAACCGTCGTTCCTTTGTCGGGTGCAGAATCAATCTTCATCTGGTAATGTTCTCCAAAATGAAGTTTGAGACGCTGATCGACATTTTGAAGACCAACTCCCCCACGTTTGAGTTGACTTTGACTACTATCACCAGCATCTTGGAAGCCAACTCCATCATCCTCAATGCGGATGACCAAGCCTGTATCCTGTTTCTGGACAGAAACTCTAATATGTCCCTGACCTTCCTTCTCCTTGATGCCATGGTAAAGAGCATTTTCCACCAGAGGTTGCAAAACCAACTTGGGCAAGACTAGGTTATCAAAGGCAGGATTTTCAGCAATCTCGTATTCCAGCTTATCTCCATAGCGTTGTTTCTGGATAAAGAGATACTGGCGGACATGATTGATTTCATCAGACAGGCAAATCAAGTCCTTACCTTGATTGAGTGCCAAGCGGAAATAGGTCGCCAAGGACTTGGTCACCTGAACCACTCGCTGACTATCCTGAAATTCAGCCATCCAGATGATGGTATCCAAGGTATTATAGAGGAAATGAGGGTTAATCTGGCTTGATAGGGCTTGAAGTTGGTACTGACGGGTCGTTTCTTCCTGGCTACGAATAGCTACCATCAACTGATCAATCTGATCCAACATGGCATTAAATTGGCGAGTTACTTCTCTCAGTTCATAGGCACCAACTTCCTTGGCACGAAGATTTTGAGCACCAGAAGCAATTTCCAACATGGTTTCTCTCAAGTCCCTTAAAGGAGCAATCCAGCGTTTGAGACTTAACCAAACCAAGAAGAGACAGACAAGAAGAGATGTGACACTTGCCCCAAGCAAGGTCCACATGAGTTGACTCCGAACCTGGTCTAACTTCTCCAGCGAAGACACGCCAAGCACCGTCCAATCAGTTCCTGCAATCTTTTCCTGACTGACGTAGGATTGGTGATCTAGCGTATAGCCCTGACCCGTCTCGATGTAGGATTTCATGGCCTCCATTTCGCTAGACGAACTATAAACTGTGTGTTGAGGATGGTAGACAAATTCATGATTTTCATTGATGATAAAGGCAAAGCCCTGCTGACCCAACTGAAGTTGGTTAAGATAGGCTTCCAGAGTTTCATAAGAAATATCCAAACGAAGCACGCCCAGATTAGCTCCCTTTGCATCAAGAAGTTCTTGAGTGACAGAAATGACCCATTGACTATCTGATTTACGAGCTGGAGTCAAAATAGGCATGGCTCCCTGATGAATAGCCTTTTGGTACCAATCCTCAGCCATCATATCAGATGAAGTTTTCATCTGCACACTGTCATCTGTAGAAATGACCTGACCTGATTTGGTGACCAGTACAACAGCTTTCAAGTCCTGGTCTGCCTTCAAGATAGTCAAAAATAGATCTCGGATTCCCTTGACCTTATCTTGACTGGGATTCTCAGCATAGGCTAGGACATCCGTCTGCTGGGTCAAACCGGTCGAGGTGGTTTCTAATTTTTTAATATAAGACTGAATAAAGTGGCTAGTCTGGCTGATGGTCGTTTGGCTGTTGCCCTCAATGGTGGCCTCAATGGCTGAAGAACTAGATTGATAGTAGAAAGTCCCGACCAGAGCTAGGAGAATAAGAAAGACCAAAAAGATGGAAATAACCATTCTGACTAGGAGAGAAGAACGCTTCATCGGCCTTCTCCCTTCTTAAACTGACGAGGTGTCACACCTGCAATCTGTTTAAAACGTTGGGTAAAGTAGTTCATATCTTCAAAACCAACCTTTTCAGCTATCTCATAAATCTTCAGATTTGTAGTTAAAAGCAAAAGCTTGGCTTGTTTGACACGTTCTCTCACCAGATAATCCTGAAAAGGCAAGCCCAACTCTTTCTTAATCAAGGAACTCAGATAAGTCGGACTAAAACCTAAGTCACTGGCCAAAGACTTTAAACTAAACTGGCTATCAGCCAGATGGGACTGGATTTTCTGGGCCATGTTTCCTTCAAACTTATCGGCCAATAAATCTTGTAACTGCTCTTCCTTCTCTTCCTTGTCTAGTTTTTGTTTGATTTTCCCCAACATTTCCTCAATATCCTGACGAGAAAAGGGCTTGAGCAGGTAGTCATCCACACCGAGTTTGACAGCAGACAAGGCATAATCAAAATCATCGTAGCCAGTCAAAAAAACTAGATGCACCTGAGGATAGGTTTCCCGAACCAGACTGGCCAACTGGATGCCATTTAGCTGAGGCATGTTGATATCGGTTAAAATGATATCTGGCACCTGTTTTTGGATCAATTCCCAAGCCTGCCTTCCATTTTCAGCCTGACCGATGATTTCCATATCGTAGGCTGCTACATTGACCAGTTTAGTCAAACCTTGTCTTACCAGATATTCATCTTCTACGATTAAGATTGTATAGGTCATGCTTCTCTCCTTTACCACTTACTAGTATCAGTATAGCAAAATTCTCCTCTAACTGCTTAGGAAAACCTTCTTATGCTCAATGAAAATCAAAGAGCAAATTAGGAAGCTAGCCACAGGTTGCTCAAAGTACGGCTTTGGGGTTGTGGATGGAGAGACTGGGCAAAAAGTCTTTTAAATTAGAAAACGCATAGTATCAGGTGTTAAAAATTCTTGATATTATGTGTTTTATTGTTAGAAAATTTGCTTTATTCTCTCCTCAAATTGAGTTTTTGCCCAGTCTCAACCCTACCCACGGTAAGGCGACGCTGACGTGGTTTAAAGCGATTTTCGAAGAGTATTAATCAACATAATCTAGTAAATAAGCATAGCCTTTTTCTTCCATTTGGTCTTTAGGAATAAAGCGGATGGAAAGACTATTGATACAGTAGCGCAAGCCGCCCTTGTCCTGTGGACCATCCGTAAAGACATGGCCAAGGTGAGAATCTCCTACTCGGCTCCGCACTTCCATACGCGTCATATTGTAGGACTTATCTTCCTTGTAGGTAGCGACATCTGGACTGATTGGTTGGGTGAAACTAGGCCATCCGCAACCAGACTCAAACTTGTCCTTTGATGAAAAGAGAGGTTCGCCAGTTACCACATCCACATAGATACCAGATTCAAATTTATCCCAGTAGCGGTTTGAGAAAGCCCGTTCTGTTTGATTTTTTTGGGTGACTGCATACTCCTCAGGTGACAGGGTATTTTTCAATTCTTCATCACTTGGTTTGGAATATTTGCTGGCATCAATGACAGGGTAGGCAGCCTGATTGACATTGATATGGCAGTAGCCATTTGGATTTTTCTTGAGATAGTCTTGATGGTAATCCTCTGCCACTACGAAATTCTGCAGACTCTCCTTTTCAACTGCTAGAGGTTGATCGTATTTCTTAGCCACCTCATCAAAGACTTGGTTGATTACCTCCAAATCCTTGTCATCTGTGTAATATACACCGGTACGGTACTGGGTTCCCACATCATTTCCTTGTTTATTTTTGCTGGTTGGATTGATAATGCGGAAATAGTGAAGCAGGATTTCCTTGAGAGAAATTTGCTTGGCATCATAGGTGACATGGACGGTTTCTGCATGACCTGTTTGGTTAATCAATTCGTACTTGGTTGTTTCTCCTCTACCATTTGCATAGCCTGAAACGGAATCTGTTACCCCGGGAACTCGAGAAAAATACTCCTCAACTCCCCAGAAACAACCACCAGCTAGATAAATTTCGTGCAAATCTGCATCTTTACTAACTTCTGTTTTTTTCACTGTTTTTCCTCCTTGGCTAACTGCCGCTTTCTCAATTTGCGAGGCATCTGTCTGCCCTGCATTTCTCATCAATAGAAAATAGAAACCGGTTATGGCTAGAAAAAATACTCCTAGCAACATGATGATTTTTAACTTATCATTCATAGGACACCTCCTAGGCTAATTCCTTCAAAGTTTGTAAAATTGCATCTTTTTCCATGAAACCTGGTTGCGTTTTGACCAATTTTCCTTCACCATCTATAAAGGCTTGAGTTGGGTAAGAACGGACGCCATAAGTTTCCAAAAGTTTGCCTGATGGGTCAACTAGGACTGGGAAATTTTTATAATCTAAGCCCTTATACCAATTCTTAAAGTCCGCTTCAGATTGCTCCCCCTTATGTCCTGGTGACACTACTGTCAAGACCACATAGTCGTCGCCAGCTTCTTTAGCAATTTCATCCGTATCTGGGAGACTAGCCAGACAGATGGAACACCAAGAAGCCCAGAATTTGAGATAGACTTTCTTGCCCTTGTAATCAGACAAGCGGTAGGTCTTGCCATCTACTCCCATCAATTCAAAATCAGCCACCTCTTTTCCTTTAGCTGCGCTTGTTTTACTAGCTGTCTGCTCCGTCTTCATTTCATCTTTCGTTTGGTGTTCACTAGTCATGGACTTGCCTGAACAAGCCGTCAAACAAAGGAGCGAACCTACTCCAAGAACACATGTTTGCCATTTTTTCATATTGATATTCCTTTCCATTTTATTCAAATAATTGACTTAAAATTGAAGCATTTCCAAACAGAACCAAGAGTCCCATCACAATAATGAGAAAACCACCCACTTTTTTGAGGATTCCGAGATAGGGATGAAGTTTTCGGAAATGTTTCAAAACATAACTAGAGGTCAGAGCTAGAAGCAAGAATGGTAGCGCCAAGCCCAACGTGTACACCAACATGAGACCCGCTCCCTGCCAAGCACCTGAGCCACCTGAAGCCGCCAAGGCCAAAACAGAGCCAAGAACCGGCCCCACACAAGGCGTCCAAGCAAAACTAAAGGTCAAGCCCAATAAAAATGCCTGACTATAGCCCTTACCATTTTGCCCCTGTCCTTGCAGTTGTAACCTCTTTTCCTTATAAAGCCCCTTAAAGTGTAGAATCTCCATCTGGTGCAAGCCTAAGAGAATGATAACCGCACCCGTCACATATTGGAACCAAGAAGCATAAAGCAAGTCGCCTAAAAAACCAGCTCCATAGCCCAACAAAATAAATATAAAGGAAATTCCTGCTATAAAGGCCAGAGTTCGTAATAAACTAACAACTGAGATGGAAAATTTGCCACTAGAAGCCTGAGCACTATCCTTATCATCTAGTAACACCCCTGCATAGACTGGTAACAAGGGTAAGATACAAGGAGAAAAGAAGGATAGAATTCCTGCCAAAAAGACACTTAGAAAAAAGAAAATATGACCCATAAAGTTCCTCCTATCATTTTATTGATAGATTTATTATACTCCTTCCATTTTCGAAAAAACAGGGACAATGATAGGGAAAAATAGGAATTTAATCAGAT
The DNA here is from genome assembly GCF_013276425.1 of Streptococcus sp. 3874. Taxonomy (NCBI): domain Bacteria; kingdom Bacillati; phylum Bacillota; class Bacilli; order Lactobacillales; family Streptococcaceae; genus Streptococcus; species Streptococcus sp. 3874. The sequence goes on from NZ_VMLA01000036.1 coordinate 37,717, forward strand.
GATTTAGAAATCTTGGACAAAAACTATACAAAAACTGTCAAAGCACAAAAGCGCATAGTATCA
>NZ_VMLA01000037.1:0-15655 GCF_013276425.1 Streptococcus sp. 3874
CTAGAGAATTTGCAACTTTTGGATCTGTTCCATTTGCTTTTTCATCTGCATCTGAGATACCATCGTTGTCATCATCTGGATCCGTTACATCTGGAATACCATCTCCATCTGTATCACGTTGGATAGTTACTGGAACGCTGACGGTTACTTCATCTTTACCATTCTTAATTTTGACTGGAATAGTAATCTTACGTTCTTCTTCGTCTTTGCCCCAATCAGTAACAGTTGGTGTACCTGTTAACTTGCCTTCGCCGTCAACTGTCAATCCATTAACTGGCTTGTCTGTTGTAATGGTTGAACCTGGCTTGTTAGCTGTTACAACTGTAGTTGGAGTAACTGGTGTTTTCTCCTTAACCGCTGATGGTGCTGTAACTGTACCGCCTAGAGAATTTGATACCTTAACCTTAACTGCTACTTCTTCACTTGATCCATCTGGATAGCTCACAATGACCACTGCAGATACAGTTTTTCCAGCTTGGCTAGTATCTGGAGTTTTTTTCCAGCGATAGCTAGTGTTTTTTGGTAGGTTTTGCTTGTTACTGATACTATCAGCTGCTGCAGGAACCGCATTTTTAGAAACTGTTTGGTCTTTTCCTTTTGGATTGTACTTAGAAGCTTGATCCTGAACAGTAATGGTGATTGTTTTTGTCGCAACTGCACCATCTTTATCATAGGCTTTAATAGTTACTTGGGATGCACCTGGATTTCCTGTTGGTGTACCTGTAATTTGACCATTCTTATAAGTCAAGCCTGCTGGTAAACCTGTTACTTCTACTGGATTTTTTTCACGTAAGCCTCGTCCGCCTTCATTATCCGCTACGGTTACTTTGATTGGACTGATTGGTTCATTTTTGGTAACAGTCGCTCCATTTGCTGTAATAGTTGGCCCTGTTACGTCTTTTACAGTGACTGGAACTGTCACTTCTTCACTTGATCCATCTGGATAAGTAACTTTTACAACTGCATTTCCAGCTGAACCGGCTCTGTTTGTTGAAGTTGGTTTACTTTGTACTGTTAGTGTTCCTGGACCAACGTTTTTCACTTTTGCTTTTACTGCATCATCTGAAATGGTTTGTCCTTGGTTTACTGTTAGGGGTTCGCCTACTGGATTATACTTGTCTTTTTGCGCTTGTACTACAATATCAATTGTCTTTGTAGTAACATTTCCGTTCTTATCATAGGCTTTAATAGTGACGCGAGATGTACCCGGATTTCCTGTCGGTGTACCTGTAATGTTGCCATTTTCATATTTTAATCCTTTTGGTAAATTGCTTACCTCTATTGGATCTTTATCACGCAAGCCAACACCACCTGTATTATCTACAGCCGTTACAGGGATTGGAGTAATTGGTTCGTTTTTAGTTACTGTAGCATCTGCTGCTGTAATGGTTGGACCCGTCTTATCACCAGCTGTGACAGTAAAGGTAAAGGTCACAGGTTGTGCTGAGTGTCCTGCATCATCAGTAGCCTTGAAGGTAATTGTATGTGTGCCGATATCTTCTGGTAGTGCTTTAAGGGTGATTTTTCTGATTTGATTAGTATCTGTGGTTCCTGAGGCGTCTACAAATGCTTTCCCCGTGTTAAATCTATCACCATATTTTTTTAGTATATCACTAACATCCAGCTTAGCCTTCTTGTCATCCGTCGCTGTAACTGTAAATGTTACCTCTTGACCTTCTGTTACCGTTTGGCTTGCTGGTGTGATGGTCAAGGTTGGGGCTTGTGTGTCTGGTGCTTCTGTCGGTGTTACAGCCTCACTTCGTTCTGAAGTCACTGTTCCACCATTGTCAACAATGGTTTCAGCAGTAATAGGAGAACCAGGTAAAGCGTCTGTGACAGTAACCACTGCGGTTTGACCTTGTGTTCTACCTTCTCCGATGACTTTATCTCCATCGTAAAGTTTCACTATCGAGCCATCCTTTACTCCACTTCCAACATTAACCGTAATTTGTTGATTTGTTAAGCCTTTTTTGTTGGCAACACTTGTTGTAATAGTCGGTTTTTTAGGTCTAACGTTTAATGTAACTGTTCCATCTGAACCTGAGTTGGTATTTTCTGATGATGAACCATCTTTGTAGGTAGCGATTACTTTATAAGTAAAGACTCCAGCTTGAGCTGTACTTGGTTTACGATTGTCTTTCCAGCTCCAAGCCATTCTTGGCGGGAAGTCTTTACCACTTTTTGAAGTGATATAGCCATCACCTACAGGATTATTGGTATCTTTAAGACTATCTCCCACCGTTTTGGTGTGTGAACTACCTTTGATAGGGTAGGTTTCTGCCTCTGTGGTCGTCTCTAACCTAGCACCCATTGCCCCCACAATATATGACTGCTGAGTAGTAGGTCCGAATGTTGTCGTGGCTGCGTAGACATGACCGTATTTAGCTGCCTCCTCCTCAGTCACATTGTCTTTAAGTCTAATCTTCGCATGCATATGGACAGCATGCGACAAACTTTGTTTTCCAACCTTAATTCCCAAATAATATGATGCATTCGGATACTTACCGTCTGTTTTTCTTGTAAGAGCATTTAGAAAAGTATCGTTTTGGTTGTGCCTGAATACAGTCCAGCGTTGATTGTCTCGATATACCCCTGAACGTGGATCATACAAACTGATATAATCATTATCAAAGATATACTCTTTTTGATTCCACGGACGATCGATTTTGGCTGTGTTTCCATATTGTTGAAATCCTGCATTCCCATCAGAAAGCCTGTATCCACCCTGTTTAGAGTATCGAGTGAAACTCAAATCTTTTACCGTGTTAGAATCATGCATGATATTAAACGGAGCTTGGAAATAATACTGTTGCTGGTATGACCTGTCCACCAGTTGCCGTCCATCGTTATTGAAGAAGACATCGTAGACCATCCATTTTTGTCCACCTTCTTCTTGATACCTTGCACGGATTACTGTCTTATTTCTAGTGAAATCTTCATCATCATTTCTTGTATTTTTACCATTGTTAGTCTTTGGATCAACAGAAGCAAAGTATCTTACATCAGACAAAGCACCTTCATTGATAGTATTCGGGATAGATTCCAGAGCCCTCCTAGATCTTCTAGATCTCTTAGGTTTATCTTCTGCTCCAGATGCAGAAGCAGCCCTGTCTGAACCCTCCTCCTTATGGTCGCTCCTTTCAGAAGAGGCATTTTTATCCGCTGATTCACTTCCCTGCGGCTGACTTTCTTCTTTAGAAGATCTTGATAAGACTGCCAAGTCCTTTTCCAAGTCCTCAGCAAGACTGTCAAGCTCCCCTTGACCTGCATCAGCACGGGCTAATAATTCTTTCCCCTTTTGAAGTCGCTCCTTAATAGGACTTACAACTGAAGAATCGTGCTTCGAGTCGGTAGAAAGAAGAGCACTTACCTCTTCCACTAGCTTGCTCAAGCGGCTGCTATCAACTGTAGCAGCTTTCTCTTCAGCAGGTTGAGCTTCGTTATTTGCTGAAGGCTCACTGGCTACTTCGGCTTGATTTTCATTCCTTGCCTGCCCTGCTTCAGACGACTGCTCCCCATCTTTCGGGCTAGCTAGACCAGTAGTAGATGACGACGTGTTTTGGCTTGGGCTATCTGCACTCACAACGTTGGCCCCCATAAACATAAGAGCCGCAACCGCAACAGAAGCTGCACCAAAGCTATATTTACGAATAGAGAAGCGCAAGACTTTTTCACGTTGATGGCGCTTTACCCTACTGAGTGAATTCGATTTATCTTCCATGTTACCTCCTTAAGAAGACTAATGATATAATAAAAAATAAGTTTCCCAACTCCCACTCCTTCAGAGAGTGAAGCTAGAAACAGCACCGTGATTCTTACTAGTGAGTAAACGATAGGAGATGATACGAGGTCACCCTTAAGCCTCAAGCAACTATAATATCACAGCTATCGCAGCTATCACAGCTATCACAGCTATCACAGCTATCACAGCTATCACAGCTATCACAGCTATCACAGCTATCACAGCTATCACAGCTATCACAGCTATCACAGCTATCACAGCTACATTATACCACTTTGATAAAATTAGTCAACACTTATCCTGACACTTTTATCATTTTTTTCATCGCTGAATCCCACTGAAAGTTCTATAATGAAGTTAGCCACCCAGCCCTCCTAAAAATGAGAGGATTCAACTATAGTGAAATGAAACAAGAAAAGGACAAATCGATCAAGACAGTCAAATCAATTTCTAACAATGTTTTAGAAGTAGTAGAGGAGTCCTATTCTAGTTTCAATCTACTATAGCTTATGACGAGCCCTTCCTTTAGCAAACAGATCTATAGCGAAAGGAAATAAAAACGCAACAGATTGATCAGGAAATGCAAAGCAATTTCTAAAACTGTTTTATCAGTCGCTATCTACTTTCCTAGCTTCAAGCTAGTCTATTTTTGACACCGGGTTCATCTACTCTTGCACCTATTTTTAAGCACAAAAAAAGCCAGTAGACTCGAGTTCCTACTGACTTTCCTTGTCCTTGGTTTGGATTAGGCAGCTAAAACGTTGCGTCCTTTACGACGACGAGCTGCCAATACGCGACGACCATTTTTAGTTGACATACGGTTACGAAATCCGTGTTTGCGCGCACGACGAAGTTTACTTGGTTGATAAGTACGTTTCACGATGAATACCTCCTCATAGATTTTGTATTCGTTTAGCCGGCTATAAAGTGATCAGTTACTAAACATACCTTACCATTCTATCTGATTCTGTCACTTTTGTCAATAGCTCTAGGCAAATGTTTCCAGCTTTTTCTGATGTAAGCCCTATCTGCGATACTGTTTTAAGAAACGAGTCATCTTTTCTTGGATTTGGGCTAGTTCCTCGACACGAGGAAGGTAAACGATACGGAAGTGGTCTGGTTCCTGCCAATTAAAGCCTCGCCCATGAACCAAGAGCACCTTTTCCTGCTTCAAGAAATCAAGGACAAACTGCTCATCATCATCGATACGGTACATATTACGATCGATTTTAGGGAAGATATAGAGACCCGCCTTGGGTTTAACGGCAGACAAACCTGGAATATCCTGAATGGCATGGTAGATGAAGTTTCTTTGCTCGTAGATTCGTCCACCAGGAAGGAGTAATTCATCGACTGATTGGTGACCACCCAAGGAGGTTTGGACGACTTGTTGAGCCAAAACGTTAGAGCAAAGGCGCATATTGGACAGCATATTGAGCCCTTCGATATAGCCCTTAACATGTGTCTTAGGGCCAGACAGAACCATCCAACCGACACGGAAACCAGCGATACGATGCGATTTTGACAGACCATTCATGCTGACACAGAAGAGATCCGGTGCCAAGCTGGCCACAGGCGTATGCACATGCCCATCCATGACCATGCGATCATAGATCTCGTCCGCAAAGATGATCAAGTCGTTTTGACGGGCAATCTCAATAATCTCCAGCAAGAGTTCCTTCGGATAAAGGGCTCCAGTTGGGTTGTTTGGATTGATAAGGACGATTGCCTTGGTATTGGAAGTGATTTTTGACTTGATATCCGCAATATCTGGGTACCATTCTGCAGCTTCATCGCAGATATAGTGAACGGCATTTCCCCCAGCTAGGCTGACAGCAGCTGTCCAGAGAGGATAGTCTGGCATTGGCACCAAGACCTCATCTCCATTGTCCAAAAGCCCCTGCATGGACATGACAATCAGTTCACTGACACCATTTCCAAGGTAAATATCATCAATATCTACGTTTGGGAATTTCTTCAACTGGCAATACTGCATGATGGCCTTACGGGCTGAGAAAATCCCTTTGGAGTCAGAATAACCTTCACTATCACGCGCATTCATAATCAAGTCATGAATGACCTCGTCTGGCGCTGTAAAACCAAATTCTGCTGGATTTCCTGTATTCAGACGTAAAATCTTTTCTCCGTTTGCTCGCATCCGCATGGCTTCTTCCAAAACAGGGCCACGGATATCATAAGCAACATGCTCTAACTTACTAGATTTGTTATATTCTTTCATCTTGTTTCCTCAATTCATCGAGATAGTAACATTATACCACTAGAAAGAGAATGCGACAAGTTTACTGAAATGTGTTACTAAAATCCTACAGAAGAAAAACCTCACTAAAAGCGAGGTCAAGACAGGGGAGATAGCAGGTATTTTGCGAAAGACATATCACATACCAAAAGATAAACCTAGAAAAAGCAAGCCTAGAAAAGAGTCATAGAGAAGATTGAACATGAGGAAGAGCCCCCATATCATCAAGTGATCCCAGCGACCACTTCTTTTAGCGACTAGGAATAATATCAGATGGTAGAATACATGAAAGACTAAAAAGCCAACAAAACCTGGATAAAGAAGCGGTACCAGACTCTCTAATTGCCAAATCATGATTACTTCTACCAAGACCGAAGCTAAGATGATTCCATAATAAAGGAAATTTATTTTTTTTGATTTTTGAAAAGAGTTTTTCATAACCACTCCTCTCCAATCTATTCTATCTTCACTCTCACTCTTTTTTATATATTTTAACATATATACATGTATATGTCAAGCGCTACTATTTTTTGAAAAATACTTTTTTTGCTTTACTTCTATAGTGAAAAGGTTTACAATGATAGTAAGAAAATTTCAGGAGGTTTCATTATGGCACAACGTTACCAAAATATCATGGTCGCAATCGATGGTTCTAAGGAAGCAGACTTGGCTTTTGTCAAGGGAGTTCATTCTGCTCTACGAAACGACGCTAAACTCACCATCGCCCATGTCATTGACACACGCGCTCTCCAAAGCGTATCCACCTTTGATGCTGAAGTTTACGAACAACTCCAAGTCGACGCTGGAAGTCTGATGAAAGAGTACGAAAAACGTGCTAAAGATGCTGGTGTGGCAGATGTTCATATCGTCATTGAAATGGGAAATCCAAAGACCCTACTAGCACGTACTATTCCCGATACTGAAGAAGTGGACCTCATCCTCCTTGGCGCAACCGGTCTCAACGCCTTTGAACGCCTCTTGGTCGGCTCTTCATCTGAATACATCCTCCGCCATGCTAAGGTCGATTTGCTGGTGGTGAGAGAACAAGAGAAAACCTTATAATCGTAAATAAAAAGGAGCCCCCAGCTCCTTTTTGTTTACTTTTTGTTTACTGTTTATACTCTTCGAAAATCTCTTCAAACCACGTCAGCTTCCATCTGCAACCTCAAANNTTTCATTGAGTATTATTTCTCTCTTTATGACGCTCATAAGCCTTGAGCTGGCGCTGCAGTTCCTTTTTAATAGCAGGTTCTGGAGCATATTTTTCTTCCCAATTATCTGGTTTTAAGATTTTGTGGGTCACTGAATCAAAATGAGCCTTGCCATCTGGAAAAATTTTCCCCATATTAGCCTGATGGACAATGTCAAAAATACGTTCTGGGTCCACCCCCATCAAGACAAAACTACCGTAGGTAAAGTAAAGCGTGTCAATCAAGGCATCCACTTGCCCTATCAAATCTTGCTGGGCAGGCGTCTTCTTGGCTACTTTATCTGCCGCCTTATCAAGAGCTTGATGAAGTTGCGATAGAGCTTGACCAAAGTCCTCTTCAGAAGGACTGGCTGCTCGAACAAACTCCACCAATTCTTCTATTTTAAAGCCAGCCCTATGGGTTGCACCTTCTAAATCCCAAGCTCGAGGTTCTTCTTGAGTTCGTTCATCCATCATATGGTGGAAGGTCTTGACCTTATTGAAATGATAGTCACGGCTGACAAAGACTTTTTCTGAAGCCAAAACACCAAAATGTTCCAAGGCCTTGTGGATTCCGTCTTGCTGATTGCTGGTGGTAATGTGCTTGGCAACTTCCTTGACACTGCTACTACCATTTCCCATAGCCACAGACATACCGACACCCGCCAACATTTCTAGGTCATTGTCCGAGTCTCCAAAGGCCATCACTTGATTGAGGTCAAAGCCATATTCTTTCCCGACTAGTCGAATGCCTTCCAATTTAGAGTTTCCTTGATTGATGACATCCGCAGCAAAAGGATTGCTACGTGTCAATTTCAAGTCTTCAAAATCAGCTGCCGCCTTCTCAGATTCTTCTGGCGTCATCAGCATCAAAACTTGGTAGATAGGCTGATTCATCAGGTGAAGCAGGTCTTCTTCCTTTTGAGGAACAACCTTGCTGACCATACGATTAAAGGAATGACTCACCGTCCGGGTTAAGACAGAGGGAACGAAGCGACTGATTCGTTGGGAAAAAGAACCCAGACCAAAGGACATGATTTTAGAACCCAGCATGGCATCCTTGGTCCCTAGGGCAATCTCCTTCCCCTCTTTTTTAGCATAGCTAATTAGATGGCGCAAGTGCAACTTGGAAATAGGGCTCGTGAACAAGACTCTGTCTTTAGTAAAGATGTACTGGCCATTATAGGTTACCGCAAAATCCAGGTCCAAATCGTCCATCAATTCCTTAACAAAAAAAGGTCCTCGTCCTGTCGCTACACCGACAAGCACCCCTTGTTCTTTAACAATCTTAATCGCGTCCCTAGTGGATTTCAAAACACTCTTGCGATTGTTGACTAGTGTTCCATCGATATCAAAAAAAACAGCTTTGACTTCCATCCTATCCCAATCTCCCCTTTTGTGATACAATGATTATACCACATTTCAGAAAGAGTAAGTAAATCATGCCTAAGAAAATCCTTGTTTTACATACGGGTGGGACTATTTCCATGCAGGCCGATGCTTCTGGCGCTGTTGTGACGAGTTCAGATAATCCTATGAATCATGTGTCCAACCCACTTGAAGGAATCCAAGTTCATGCCTTGGACTTTTTTAATCTGCCAAGCCCTTATATCAAACCCAAACATATGCTGGCTCTCTACCAGAAAATGAAAGAGGAAGCAGATAACTACGACGGGGTGGTGATTACACACGGAACCGATACTTTAGAGGAAACAGCCTATTTCCTTGATACCATGGAAATTCCCCACATGCCCATCGTTCTAACAGGAGCCATGCGCAGCTCCAATGAGCTCGGTAGTGATGGTGTTTATAACTATCTGAGTGCTTTGCGAGTGGCCAGCGATGACAGGGCTGCTGACAAAGGAGTTTTGGTCGTTATGAACGATGAAATCCACGCTGCCAAGTATGTCACCAAAACACATACGACTAATGTCAGCACCTTCCAGACCCCAACACATGGTCCCCTCGGTCTCATCATGAAACAGGAAATCCTCTACTTTAAAACAGCTGAACCTCGTGTTCGCTTTGATCTTGATTACATACAAGGCTTGGTGCCTATCATCTCGGCTTATGCTGGTATGACAGATGAGCTGATTGATATGCTGGATTTAGAACACTTGGACGGTTTGATTATCCAAGCCTTCGGAGCTGGTAATATTCCCAAAGAAACGGCTCAAAAATTAGAAAACCTTCTGCAAAAAGGAATCCCAGTCGCTCTGGTATCACGATGCTTTAACGGTATAGCAGAACCTGTTTATGCCTACCAGGGTGGGGGCGTGCAATTACAAAAATCTGGTGTCTTCTTTATTAAAGAACTCAACGCCCAAAAAGCCCGCTTGAAACTCCTCATTGCCCTCAATGCCGGACTAACAGGGCAAGATTTGAAAGACTATATGGAAGGCTAAGACTCTTGAAAAATCTCTTCAAACCACGTCAGCTTCCATCTACAAGCTCAAAGCAAGGACTTGAGCTGACTTCGTCAGTTCTATCTACAAGCTCAAAACAGGGACTTGAGCTGACTTCATCAGTTTCATCTACTAGCTCAAAGCAGGGACTTGAGCTGACTTCGTCAGTTTCATCCACAAGCTCAAAACAGGGACTTGAGCTGACTTCGTCAGTTTCATCCACAAGCTCAAAGCAGGGACTTGAGCTGACTTCGTTAGTTCTATCCACAAGCTCAAAGCAGGGACTTGAGCTGACTTCGTTAGTTCTATCCACAAGCTCAAAGCAGGGACTTGAGCTGACTTCGTCAGTTCTATCCACAAGCTCAAAGCAGGGACTTGAGCTGACTTCGTCAGTTCTATCTACAAGCTCAAAACAGGGACTTGAGCTGACTTCATCAGTTTCATCTACAAGCTCAAAGCAGTGTGTTGCGCAGCCTTTAACCAGCCACCTAGTCCGCTCTATGGTATTCATTAAGTCAACATCTCTTGTTTAAGAGCACAAAATCAGGAAATCTTCTCGATTCCCTGATTTTTTCTATTTACGTTTTCGTGTTGAACGACGTTCTGTTAATCCATGAGATAATAGAACTTCACGTTCTTCCAACACTTCCTTGTGCATAATCTTAGTCAACATACGCATACTAATGGCACCAAGGTCATAAAGAGGTTGGGCAATAGTTGTCAAGTTTGGACGGGTAAAGCGAGAGACTTGCGAATCATCACTGGCAATGATCTCAAATTCTTCTGGTACTGACACACCTTTATCAGCCAAACCGTTCAAGACACCTGCCGCCAACTCATCACCTGTTACAATTGCTGCAGTTGCATTTGATGAAATCAAGCGCTCTGCCAAGGCATAGCCATCTTCATAAGTGTATTTAGATTCAAATACCAAGCCTTCGCTATAAGGAATATCTGCTTTTTTCAAAGCTTCCTTGTAACCAACCAAACGAACCTTACCATTGATGTCATCCACTAGTGGACCACTGACAAAAGCAATGCGCTCATTTTCTTTAGCGAGGTAGGTCACTGCATCAATCGTAGCTTGTTTGTAGTCAATATTGACACTTGGAAGCTGATGCTCTACATCCACAGTTCCTGCGAGAACAATCGGAGTACGTGAACGCGAAAATTCTGAGCGAATTTTATCTGTCAAATGATAACCCATAAAGATAATGCCATCTACCTGCTTTGAAAAGAGGGTATTGACAACAGAAACTTCTTTCTCGTTATCTTCATCGCTATTAGCTAGGACAATATTGTACTTGTACATTTCTGCAATATCATCAATCCCCTTAGCCAAACTCGAAAAATAACCATTGGTAATATTTGGAATCACGACACCAACAGTGGTTGTCTTTTTACTTGCAAGACCACGCGCAACTGCATTTGGACGATAATCCAAACGATCAATTACCTCAAGCACTTTTTTACGGGTATTCTCTTTTACATTTTTATTGCCATTGACCACACGGCTGACCGTCGCCATGGAAACACCTGCTTCACGAGCGACATCATAAATGGTTACTGTATCATCTGCATTCATTCCTTTTCCTGTCCTTTCTATCTCACACATTCTTTTACAAGTAGAGGTACTGATTGAAGCTCTATATCTACTTACAAAAGTGAAGATGTGAAAATTTCGTTTTCATATTTTTACTTATTCCATTCTATCACTAATTGTAAACACTTTCAAGTGTTTTTTGAGGATTGATTGAAAAAATTTCATAGAAAGCCTAGGTTTAGCTCCTTGCTACCACCTTAGACGAAACAAAAAGGAGGAAACTAAGCCCCCTCAAGTTACAAATTGTTTGATTGAATAATTTTAATTTTAACACATAATGGTTTTCGCGTTATGATAGTATCACAACCAACCAGATTCTTTCGCGATATTAGCTGCCTCTGTTCGATTACCTGCATCTAGTTTCGAAAGAATATTGGTGACATAGTTTCGGACTGTTCCGTTGGATAAATAAAGTTGATCTGCAATTTCTTGGTTAGAGAAACCCTGAGCAATTCCCTTTAAGACTGCGATTTCTTGTTCTGTCAACGGATTGGGATGCGTCATCACCACTTCCATCAATTCAGGCGAATACTCCTTGCGTCCCTCAAGGACGGTGTGCAAGGTTTGCATGAGGTCTGCAATGCTTCGTTCCTTTAATACATAAGCATCCACTCCAGCCTTGACCGCACGTTCAAAATACCCAGCACGCTTGAAGGTCGTCACCACAACCACCTTTGTTTCTAGATTTTCTGCTCGTATCCACTCCAAGACTTCAAGACCTGTCTTAACAGGCATTTCTACGTCAAGGATGGCGATATCCACAGACGCCTTTTTTAATAGTTGGATTGCTTCTTGCCCATTCTTTGCTTGAAAGACAGACTCTACATCCGGTTGAAGCGTGAGCAACTGGCACATGGCATCTCGCAACATACTTTGATCTTCTGCGACTAATACTTTCATCTAGTTTCTCTCCTTATAAGCTAGTCGAACCTGAACTTCTGTCGGTTGTTTCCAACTAATTACCTTTACTTCTCCCGAAAATGGAAGAACACGATCTCGAACTGTATGGAGGTCATCCCCCTTTATAGAAGTAAAGCCACAGCCATCATCTCTCACTGTTAGAATGAGTTCTTTCTCTGTCCGTTCTAATTTCAAGTAGACTTTAGACGCTTTAGCATGTTTGATGATATTGGTCACTAATTCAAGCAAAATCATGGAAGCCGTTGACTCCAATTCCTGAGTTAAGCTAGCTGTATCTAGTTGATTAGCTATTTCCACCTCAATTCCAGCAATTTCTAACATCTTTTTCACAGTCTCTAGTTCGGATGTCAAAGTTCTAGACTTAAGATTTTCCACAATGGTTCGCACTTCATTCATGGAATCCTTACTGATCTGGTGAATTTCTTTTAATTCCTTTTCCACCTGTGGATAAGCCTCCATCTGAAACAACTGCAAGGCTAAATCTGTCTTGACACTGAGCATAGCAAAAGTGTGTCCCAGACTATCATGCAAATCTTGACCAATACGACTGCGTTCATTTTCAGCAAGCAATAGATTTATCTGGGCATTTTGCTTAGCCTGAGCTTCTTTCAAATCCTCCACAATCCGAATCCGAACCAATCCAAAAGTCATTAAATCGACAAAAGTAAGAATTACAAGTAGATAGAATAGAAACTCAACTTCGATTCTCTGAAAAATCAACAGTTGGCCCACAACAAGGACTTGAGCAAGAAGAAAAGTCCAGACATGTAAAGAATTAAAACTACGTACGCCGAAATGATAAATTAAGAGATTGGCAAGGAAAAAGAAGAACCAGATATAATTTACAGCAACAAAGGCAGTATAGCCAGCTACATAGGCTAGCATGATAACCCAACAGAGCCAAGATAGGCGCTGGCTCTTAGTTGTTAAAACACCCAAATACGCCACTACAAATAGAATATCAATCAATAAATGCCAGGCAGAAAGCCACCCAGTCACTACAGGTAGGATGGGAAAAAGCATAAAAATCAAACTGGCCCAAAACATATAGTGTATGCTTTTCAGTCTTTCAAGCATTAAGCATTCTCCTTATGACCTTGAAGGTAAATAGTCAAACCAAATAAAACTGCTGAAAAAACAAGTAGATAAACTGTGGCTGATAGATTGATGCCACCCTTGTTTAAGAAGGTCTTGAGTAACTCCATCAACTGATAGGTCGGGAGACACTTACCGACTGCTTGCATCCAGTCTGGAAATAAAGAGATAGGCATCCAGAGCCCACCTAAAACAGCCAAGCCAAGGTAAAGAAGATTGCCCACGACAGACATCAGCTGACTAGTTGGTAAGAGCGTCAAGGTCAAGCCAAGCGCTACAAAAGCAATACTTCCCAAAATAAGCAAAATCGCAGCCCCAACCCAGCTTCCTAGAGGCATCTCTACACCTCTTACAAAATGCCCAACTGAGAAAACCACCAAGATTGAAACCAAATAATCAACCAGCATACTTGTTATCTTTGATAGATAATATTCTACCATATTTATAGGACTATGACGTAATGTTTTCTGCCAGTTGTTGATTTTATCTGTATGTAAAACAGCTGGGAATGAAAAGATAGCTGTCGACATCATGGAAAAAGCCGTCATGGAGATGAGGTAATCACGCATAAAATTAGCTGGTCCACCAGGTGTGTCCTGGTAGATGCCAGAAAAGAATAAATAGAAGGCTGTCGGCATCCCTACTGATAATAAATAATAGACTGATTGCCGTTTGGTCAATAGAAATTCTATCTTGTTTAGTGCGATCCATCGTTTCATCTTAGTCATCTCCCTTTTGTGTTTCTTCAAAGATTGTATCCAACAAGCTACGATTATTGACTTCAATTTCTTGAATCCTACATCCTGCTTGCACTAACAGTTGCCAAAAAGCATCCGCTTCACGTGTAACTACTTGCAAAGCATCTTGTTTTTGTGACCAGTTTTCAACCAAATTAGACTGCTCAATGACTTCCTTGTAAGCTAGAGGAAGGATAAAATGCTTTTCTATTTCCTCGCTACGCATAGCTAGAGGCGTCGTATCACGAATCAACTCTCCCTTATTTAAAACCAAAATCCGGTCAGCTGTATGTTCTACCTCTTCGATATAATGGGAGGAATAGAGAATGGTGACTCCTTGCGCTTTTAGGTCCCGAACAATTTCCCAAAAACGTTGACGGGTAGAGGTATCCATGGCAGCAGTTGGCTCATCTAAAAAGACAAGCTTTGGTCGCCCAATCAAGGTCAAGACAAAAGAGAAGAGACGCTTTTGCCCGCCTGACAATTTTTCTGCTAATTGCTCTTTCTGTTGCTGGTCAAACTGCAATAGTTGATCGATTTCCTGATTGCTCAAGGAATTTGGATAAATTTTTTGAAAGAAAGCAATCAACTCTTTTACCTTTAGTTTCTGAACGATTACATTCTCTTGAGGGAGGTAGGATCTTGTATAGTCTAACTGAGAACTCGTTACTGGTAAACCTTTAATAGATACTTGACCGCTGGAGACCAATTTATCTCCGAGCAAACAGTCCAAGAGTGTGGTCTTTCCTGCTCCGTTTGGCCCAATCATGGCAACACATTCACCTTCAGCTATCTCAAAGGAAATATCCTTCAAAATAGCCTTACCCTTGATGTTTTTATGTAAGCCTTGTACCTTAATCATGTTCATAATATTCTCCTTTCAATCACTCCATTCCCATAGGGAAAACGACGAAAATCATAAATCCAAAACCCCAAGCACCACGGATGAATTGGTAAAGGAAGTCTTGATCAAACCAACCTGTAAACATTTCTACCAACCATACCAAGAGTGACAGACCAATAAAGAGATAGATAATCGCTTTTTTCATTCCTCAAACTCCTTTTTCACATCTCCGACTAATTTCAAACCTTCTCTAACAAGCCAAGACATCATTCCAAATCCAGCAAAGACCTCCCAAGGAAAATGATAGAAATCCTCATCCAATCCCGAAAACATGAGATAGGTCATAACTCCTGCTGCTACTAGACTTACAGCGATAATCATTTTATTTCTTATCTCTTCTTCCTCCATTTGGTACTACAATTATAGTCTTTTGAAATCAGAGGAGATAGAAGCTTCTGTCACTAGAAAATATGACAAATGTCATAAAAAATTATGTTCAAAACAAGCAAGATACACTATACAATAAAACACAATTAGAAAAATCTAAGGCAACTTCCTCAAAAGAGATATCAAACCCAATTCACACCATAATGTAAACTAATACTTATTTAAAATCAAAAAAAGTAGAAATTTTTATCAGGCAAACACATATATTATACGTTGAACAAAACCCTTCTATTGCTTTCTTAAAAATTTATAGGAGGCTAAATTTATAAGAGTTATAAAATCTGTTAAATTTCAATGTGTATACCTAAACTACGGTATTTATTGAAAAGACTGGAGACAAAAAGTATACGCTGCCAAAATGAATTACTGAAATTCAAAAAAGAGAGAAGCAAACTGGGCTCTATAATATTTGTAG
>NZ_VMLA01000038.1:0-28044 GCF_013276425.1 Streptococcus sp. 3874
TCGTTATTGGGCGGTTACATTTTACCCTAATAGCAATAGACAGTTAAAAAGCCCTGAAATCAGCTAAATTTCAAGGCTTTCTTTATATGCTATTGTATCAATTTACCTATTCTGATTTCTGTTGCTACTAGTTTAATTGTCATCCTTCAATACTTTCTAAATCTTTTAACTTAACCGAAACAATTTTTGAGACACCTGATTCTTGCATGGTCACTCCATAGATAGAATCAGCCGCTGCCATGGTTCCCTTACGGTGGGTTACGACGATGAACTGGCTGTCCTTGTCAAAGCGGTTGAGGTAATCCCCAAAACGTTTAACATTAGCTTCATCCAGCGCAGCTTCCACCTCATCCAAGATAACAAATGGAATAGTCTTGACACGAATAATGGAGAAGAGCAAGGCAAGAGCCGATAGAGCTTTTTCACCACCACTCATGAGGTTAAGCGACTGGATTTTCTTACCTGGAGGTTGAACAGAAATCTCCACACCAGCTGTTAAAAGGTCGCCCTCAGTCAATATCAAGTCTGCCTGACCTCCGCCAAACATCTGCTTGAAGGTCACTTTAAAGGACTCACGAATAGCCTCAAAGGTTGATTTAAAGCGTTCCTTAACCTCATCATTCATCTCTGTGATAGTCTCAAGAAGCAGATTTTTCGCTGACAAAATGTCATCTCGCTGGCTATTGAGGAAATCCAGACGGCTGTGAACTTCTTCGTACTGTTCAATAGCATCCAAATTGACAGGCCCCAGTGAGCGAATAGCCTTCTCTAAATCCTGCACCTCTTGCTCTGCCAGATTGAGGTTTTCCAATTCATGTGCCTTTTCTAGTGCTTCAGTATAGCTAATCTGATACTGGTCTGTTAATTGGCTTTGTAAATGGCGCAAACGCTCGCTGACCTTTTCTTTCTTGGCTTCAGCACGAGTTTGCTTGCGAATCCACTCTTCATTCTGCTGACGGGCCTGTTCCAAATGACTAGCAATATCATCCAGCTGACCTTCTATATCATCCAATTCAAACTGTTTGCGAATCAAACCTTGTTGGAGATTTGTTTTCTGAGTTTTGGCTTCTTCGGCCTGTTGACTGAGCAATTCTGTATCAACCTTCTCCAGATTATCAACCTTTTCTTGAAGAAGGCGCTGGATTTCCTCTTGTTCGATATTCAGATTATCCAATTCCTTGCCTAGACGGTCAATATCAGCCACTTCATAACGTTTTTGCCCTTGCAGTTCTGTCTTAAGCAGGCGAGCTTGCGCTAGCTCTTCCTGCAAGTTTTGATAGCGTTCTTGGATGGCGTTTTTATTAGACTTAATTTCTTCAATCTCAGCTTCCAGATTTTTCTTGTCACTGGCAATGGTAGCAAGGCGCTCTTGGCATTTTTCCTTATCTGCTTGCCAATCTCCGTCAGAAAGACGATCTAATTCCTCTTCTTGAAGTTTCCAAAGAGTTTCCAGTTCTTCAACTTGCTGACTGGTCTGCTGATAAGCAAGGGACAAGCCTTGTTCCTGAATACGTACCTGCTCTCCTTGATATTTGATAGCTTCTAATGATTCGGTCAATCTAGCCATCTGGTCTTGTAAGGTCTTCAAAGCCACTTCTTCTGAACGAAGACTTGCTTCTTCTTCAGCAATTTCTTTTTGTAATTGCTCCAGTTCTGGCTTGATGAAAATGCTGTTATTCTGGCGATTAGCTCCACCTGCATAGGAACCACCTGTACGCAACTCTGTCCCATCCAATGTCACCATGCGAACCTGATAACGAACTTGTCGAGCAGCTTCACGCGCATGTTCTACTGTATCAAAAATCGCTGTCGTAGCTAGTAAATTCTTGAAAATAGCTTCCAGTCTAGTATCGAATGTCACCAACTCATCTGCCATGCCCAGAAATCCCGGACTTGCAGCGATAGCATCTTGATTCTGACTAGAAATCGTACGCGCCTTGATCGTTGTCAACGGAAGGAAGGTTGCGCGACCAGCCCTGTTGCGCTTTAGGAAATCAATCGCCTTAGTCGCCGCGTTCTCATCCTCTACGATGATGTGCTGACTGCTTGCTCCAAGCGCAATCTCTAAGGCAGTTTGATAATGAACATCAAAGGTCAGGTGCTCACTAACTGCCCCAATAATCCCACCAAGGCGGTCTTTTTCTTGGAGAACACTCTTAACACCTGCATAAAAGTTACTATGATTTCTCAGGATATTTTCCAAACTTTGAGCTCTGGCCTGCTTGTTTTTGAGATTATCCAGACGGTCAAAGAGTTGACTTTGTTGAGCTTGATAGGAAGCTTTCTGCTCCTCTTGCTCCTTGGCAATAGCTTGGTAGTCGGCCAGTAATTTCTGAACCTGCTCCTTAGCAGATTCAAGCTCCGCCTTTTGCTGACTAGCCTTCTCTTTAGCTGTAGCCAGCTGTTCTTTCAGCTTTTCTAATTGATCTGCTTGTTTTTGAGAAAGCTGACGACTATTTTCCAACTCATTTTCGATGCGGGTCAACTGGTTTGAGACGTCTGCTTCTTCTTGTAAAAGCGCCACAAAGCGTTCACGTAGAAGCTCAATCATTTGATCAGGATCATCTGAAAAAGCCAGCAATTCAGCTTCTAAACGATTGAGTTTTTGATTATTTTGGACTAGATTTTCCTCTAAAAGTGCCAAAGAGCTTTCCTTATCAAATTTTTCTTTGCTGAGTGAATTTCTCTTATCCTCCAAAGCAGCCAAACGAGCTTGTGCTTCCTGTTGATTGAGGGCTACTTGCTCAGATTCTAATTTCGATAGGGCTAATTTTCTCTCTAAATCACTAATCAGACTGGTCAAATCCATCAAACTGCCTTGGTCTTTAGCCATTTCAGCCTGTAAATCTTGGCGTTGCTTCTTGAGATTCTGATTTTCTTCTTCTAATTTTTCACGCTTTTGGTAATAACTAGTCAAGAGTTCCTGAACCTGAGCCAACTCTTCTTCTGTCGAGTCTAGTTCAACCTTATTTTCCTTGATTTGAGCAACCAAAACATCTAAATAAATAGCCTTGCGTTGACCTTCCAAGTCTAAAAACTTACGGGCATTCTCAGCTTGCTTCTCAAGAGGCTTGATTTGATTATCCAACTCGTAGATAATGTCCTCTAAGCGGTCTAGATTATCCTGAGTTTGCTGCAGTTTACTCTCAGTTTCTTTTCGACGAGTCTTGTATTTTAAAACTCCAGCAGCTTCTTCAAAAATAGATCGTCGTTCCTCAGGCTTGGAATTAAAAATCTCCTCAACCTTCCCTTGGGAAATAATAGAGAAGGAATCTCGTCCCAATCCAGTATCCAAGAAGAGGTCATGAATATCACGCAGACGGACTTTCTTGCCGTCAATCTTGTATTCGCTATCTCCACTACGATAGATATGGCGTTCCACCCTGATTTCTTGACCTGCATCCTTGATAAATCCGTCATGATTATCCAGAGTCACAACTACAGAAGCATAATTGAGCGGTTTGCGACTTTCTGTTCCAGCAAAGATGACATCCGGCATCTTGCCCCCACGGAGACTCTTGACACTAGACTCCCCCAAAGCCCAACGCAGACTTTCTGTAATATTGGACTTTCCAGATCCATTTGGTCCAACAACCGCCGTCACACCTTGGTCAAAGACGACCTTGGTCTTGTCAGCAAAAGACTTGAATCCCTGAATTTCGATTTCCTTTAAATACATGAATCCAGCCCTTTCTCAACGGCATTTTTAGCAGCTTCCTGCTCTGCTAATTTTTTAGAACGACCTTGGCCTTGACCAATACTCTTACCTTCAACAAGAACTTCTACATCAAAAACCTTATCGTGGGCAGGCCCTGTTTCAGAAATCACCTGATAACGAATAGCTACATCCCCATTGACCTGAAGTAACTCTTGGAGATGGGTTTTGTAGTCTGTAATCATCTCAAACTCGCCTGCTTCAACCTTAGGAATCATGACTTGATAGATAAATTCCTTGACCTTGGCCACATCCTTATCCAAAAGGAGGGCACCAAGAAAGGCTTCAAAGGCATCACCAAGAATGGTGTCACGATTGCGACCACCAGATTTTTCTTCCCCTTTACCAAGTTTGATAAACTGATCAAACTGGCAATCACGCGCAAAACCAGCCAAACTCTCCTCACGGACAATCATGGCACGGAGTTTAGACAAGTCACCTTCAGGCTTTTTAGGATATTTTTTATACAGATATTCTGAAATCAATAACTGTAGAACAGCGTCTCCTAAAAATTCCAAGCGTTCATTGTGTGAAATTTTTAAGAGGCGGTGCTCATTGGCATAACTCGTATGAGTAAAGGCAGTTTCCAGTAACTTTTTGTCTACAAATTCGATTGCAAAATGGTTCTTTAGTACAGTTTGTAATTCTTTCATACCAACCTCTTTCTAACTGATAACAGTCCTTTTTATTATATCAAAAAAAGCCTCCTGAGTCACTCTAAAACGGAACTGGAGAGCATTTGGGAATTCTTTAAAAAGAGATTTTCAGTTTTTGGGTTAAACTTGGGTCAGAATCAAAACCACCAGTGTGAACTGGTGGTTTGTTCTGCGGCTATAAGCCGCTTCTACCGGCCAGGGCCAAAGGCCCACCGAAATAGCTTCCTCGCGCACCACTTTCCCGAGCAGGTGCTAAAGCACCTTAGTTACTTCCTCTTATTTATTTCGCCAGTAAACGGATCTACTGACTCGAATAACGTGAGCTGGTCTGCTACTCTGTCTTCTTGTAATTGATTCTGAATATATTCAGCTATCACTTTCTGATTACGGCCTACCGTATCTACATAATAGCCTCTACACCAAAACTTGCGATTGCCATATTTGTATTTTAAATTCGCATGCTTATCAAAAATCATCAAACTGCTCTTGCCCTTTAAATAGCCCATAAAGGACGAAACACTAAGTTTCGGAGGAATACTGATAAGCATGTGAATATGGTCTGAACAAGCATTCGCTTCATGGATTATTACACCCTTACGCTCACATAAGTCACGTATGATTCTTCCGATACTAGCTTTGTATCTGCCATAAATGATTTGACGACGATATTTGGGTGCAAAAACAATATGATATTTACAATTCCATGTGGTATGTGATAAACTTTGATTATCCTCTCTCATGAGGTACCTCCTGTATGATATGTTGTAGTGGCGGAGAAACCACTTCTATCTTATCATTTTAGGAGGTTCTTTTTGTTACCACGCTAAAAGCTCTATGGAACCACTAGCATAGCTAGTGGTTTTCGGGAGACAACAATAAAGAAAAAAGCCCTATTAAAGGCTTTTTAGGATGTTTACATCCACCCTGAGGGAATCGAACCCCCATCTCAAGAACCGGAATCTTACGTGATATCCATTACACTAAGGGTGGAAACTTGTTTTATTATAACAGAAATTTGCTCTAATAACAAGTTTTTTTCTGGCCAAATAGCCCGTCTTAGTGGGAAGCATCCCCATTCCAGATTGAGTTTTTCACGATAACATAATCAACGTGTTTAAGGTCAGCAACCTGACGTCCACCTGCATAAGAAATAGCACTTTGAAGATCTTGTTCCATCTCAGTTAAAGTGTCTTGCAGATGACCTTTTGCAGGAAGTAAGATGCGTTTGCCCTCCACGTTCTGATAAGCACCTTTTTGATATTGTGAGGCTGAACCATAGTATTCTTTGAATTGTTCACCATCGACTTCAATCGTTTTCCCTGGACTTTCGATGTGTCCTGCAAAGAGGGAACCAATCATGACCATGCTAGCACCGAAGCGGATAGACTTGGCAATATCACCATGAGTACGAATTCCTCCATCAGCGATAATCGGTTTACGGGCAGCCTTGGCACACCAGCGTAGAGCAGCCAACTGCCAACCACCTGTACCAAAACCAGTCTTAACCTTGGTGATACAAACCTTACCAGGACCAATTCCGACCTTAGTAGCATCCGCACCAGCATTTTCCAATTCACGCACAGCTTCTGGTGTTCCCACATTTCCTGCAATAACAAAAGTATCTGGTAATTCTTTCTTGATGTGTTGAATCATAGAAATCACGCTATCCGCATGACCATGGGCAATATCAATCGTGATGTACTCAGGAGCATCAGCCTTGAGCTGGCTAACAAAATCATACTCATAGTCCTTAACACCGACAGAGATAGAGGCAATAAGCCCTTGCTCATGCATTCGTTTAATAAAAGGAATGCGTCCTGCCTCATCAAAACGGTGCATAATGTAGAAGTAACCACCTTTAGCCAGTTGCTCTGCTACATTTTCATCCAAAATCGTCTGCATATTAGCTGGCACAACAGGTAGTTTAAAGGTGTGATTTCCTAAAGTGACACTTGTATCCGCTTCTGCACGGCTTTTAATCACACATTTATTTGGAATCAATTGAATATCTTCGTAATCAAAAATGGGAAATTCATTTAACATATCGATGTCTCGTTTCTTTTGTAATGACCTACCTATGCTCTCGCATCACTACGCCTTTTCCGACGTTTCCTTAATCAATTATAAAACAAAGTAAGGTTTTTGTCAAATTATTTTATAAATTAAAATATATCGTTCGGTTTTTATTGTGTAAATAACAAAAGAAAGGAGAGATTATTATCTCCCCAGTTCTTTAGTAATATTACTTTTAAATATTTCTTCGGAGTTTTCCAGCATTTCACAAAATTCACGATAAGATGAAGACTTCTGAGGAATTTGGATAGACCATTTCTTCAACAAAGCTCCATAACCTGCTAGCTTTCCTATCTCATTATCAACAACCTTGTCCTTGCTCGGAAAAACAAGACCAGCCTTCTCAGCTTTTAAAATATAAGAATAGGAAATCAACTGGAACAAGTCCTCACGGTTAATTCCTTTTTCAGTATCTTCAAGCTTTTTATATTTAGCGTCTAACATAATTTTTAAATCTCTATTATAGAAATCTGGATAAACTTTTCGTTCTCGACTAGAAAATACTGAAATTCCGTCCGTCTTATCTTTATTTCGTGGATGGATGAAACCTTTTGGCAACAAGGTGTAAACATACTCTTCCCAAAGCCAGGCAACATCAAAGAGAATACCATAGATTTTTTGATCTTGATACCCTAAACCGTGCTTTTCTTGGTTTAGGATCATCAGACAAAGTTCTTGTAACTTTCTGTACTCGTGAAAGTATGCATGACGTATAGGTTTAGATTGATTTCCCCGAATAATCTTAGCACGATCAGCTAGTTTATAAGAGGGCGTTACACGCACGATTTCAGATACGTTTTCACGACTAGTTGAGAGATTATCTAGTACCCCTTGACCAATGCTTTTCTGATTCTTAATGTATTCAATAGTGTGACGGACCAACTGCATGAGGGGATTATCATAGGTGAACTCTCTCGTTGTGTAGGCAATATTTCCCGTGAAAGGAAGATTTTTCTTGAGATTGCTTCTTACATCAATCACTCCCTTAACATGACTGTCGTTATGAGAAAATCGATGATATTCCTTATAAAGACCTTTTCGAATAGCAGCTTGTAGATACTTGGGGAAGAGATACATCAAAAGTTGATAAAGCCTCTCTTCACGAGACAAAGCAACATCTAAACTAGTGAGATTGATATGAAGAACCTTTTGTAAAAGATAATGCAAAAAATGGTCATTACTCTCATTAGAAAAGCGAGAGGAAATCGTTAATCTTTCCTGACCACACCCCAGAAAACCAATCACATTCCCAGTCTTGATTTTCTGGTTAACTGTTTCAAAAATCTTTTGGTCCTTATCCAAATCAGGAGTATGAGTCAAATCATTTGGAAAAATGAAAACACGTTCATATTGGGATAGACTTTCCAAGGTTCTGTCTAAAAGAAGATTGCTTAGTTTAGGATATTCTTCAACAAATTCTTCTTTAACAATCTTGTGCTGATTATCAGTGATCCGCATCATCGTTTTCATCGCCTTCATTGTCATCAGCTACTACCTGATCTTTTTGCTCATTCTTTGTCAGATCAAATGCCTTTTTTAAAGTTTCCAGAGTTTCAACCTCGTCATAAGAACCACGTAGATAATCTTCCAAAAGTGGTTTGAGGTAATCAGACCAGAGTAATTCATAGTCAAAATCTACATCCTTCAACTTTAGGAAATAACTTGGTCCAATATGATAATGACTGTTTAATTCCTGAACGTTTTCTATAGAAGTATTCAAGTTTCTTAGACGAGTTTTTGCTTCTTCTGCATGGATATTCAGCTCTTTATCCAACATTTCAACCTGACTCTCGGCAGTAACTTCAACAAAGCGGAAGCGACGGCGCATAGCAAAATCAAAGGTGTCCACTGAGCGGTCAATATCATTCATGGTTCCGATGATATAGACATTTTCAGGGATATAAAATTTCTCATCAGTCTCATGTAAATTAGCATACTGGGTAGATACACTTCCCTTTTCACCACGATAGCCAGGGTCAATAGAAAAAAAGAGTTCTCCAAAAATCTTAGAAATCTCACCACGGTTGATTTCATCAATGATAAAGACGAATTTTTTGTCTGTATCAATTGTTGGAAACACATAATCACATAAGCCATAACTTTCTTTCATGTGATCTAAAACGATTTTTTGATAAGTTTCGTACTTTAACTTAGTCTCCTCACCCTTGTACAAAAGATACACTTTTTCTTTGGTAGCAACAGGAGAATCAAACTTCACATTCCCTTGACTATTTAAACTGGCTGGAACCGAACTACGAGGGAAGAAGTATTGTCCTTGCTTTTCATTGATAGCATCCGTTAGCTTAGCCCACGTTTCTTCAAAATTATCTTGTCCTCCAGTTTTCTGAGCTTCTTTCGCTTTCTGACAGAACTTCTTAAAAATACCGTCTTGAGGCTTAAATCCAATAGATCCATCCACATTTGATACCGGTCTCAAACCCTCTACAAAATCCGTATAATCATAAGATGGGTGAAACTGTACAAAGCCGATTTGGTCTTCGTTGCCATCCGTTAATTCTTTAGCAATTTCTTTAGTAAGGTAAGTTTTTCCTGTGCCAGGAGCACCGCGGAGGATGAGGTTTTTGGATGATAGTAAAATATTTTTATACTCGTTGATATTTTCTAACATGTTTACATCTTTCTTCTCTTTTTTCACATAGAAACTAGTAAAATTGTCGTAAAACTCTTTTAAAATATCATTAGGTTCCGCGGTTGATTCCAATTCTAAATCTTTGACAAGGTATTTATAACCTAAATCTTCATCTTGATTATTACTGTACCATTTTACTATTTTAAATTCTGTGAGTTTAAATCTCTGAAAACCACATCTTATATTTATCCATGAGTTATCAATGTCACTCAATCGATAACCAAAATAAGGTGATTTAATATATCCATTACCACTCCTTGGACCAAAATGACCTGTGTTAAGCATTTCAACTTTGTATGGAATACCTTCGATGGTTAGAGCAGGATAAATATGTTCAGCTCCATCTAATTTTTGAGAACGTTTCATTTCTATATCTTTCGAATTATAGATATTTGATTGATTCACAAATTTAGACAAAAATTCTCTGAAGACTTTATAACACTCTGAGTTAGTTCCAGTTTTTACAAACTCATAAGATTTATTTATAAAAGGTAAAATCTCGTCTAATGAATTTTCGTCCTTAATAAAATACTCAGCATCAAGTGTCCAACCAAATGAATCAGGCTTCTTATCAAATATCAAAAAATCTGAATCACGAAGACTTTTGGAGAGAATGGCAATCTTTATTCCTTTATTCCGAAAATTAATCTCTATAAAGTTTTGTAACTTCCCTTTCATATTTTTAACCTGAAAAGAAATATAACTTTTTGTTTGATTTTCAATTGCATCTGGGAATTCTTTTTTTATTCTATCAATAAAAGTTGATTCAGATATCATAATGCTTTACCTCGCTTATTAAATGATTATTAAAGGTTCTAAATATTATTTGTTAGTTTAAATATTTTTAATAACTATCTTAACACACATTTCACATATAGAATATCACATCTATATAAAAAAGAAAAGAAATTATAAATAAAAAGTCCAGTGTCAGGAGCTTCAATGTCTCATAACACTAGACTTCTTTTAAATATTAATAATACTCGCCCTGACGATAGTCCCATGAGTTAAAGGTGTCTGACAGATGCATCATAATCTTATCAATATCAAGCCCTTTGCGGATTACAACTGGAGCTGGTGAAGTTGAGCGAGCTCCCCCTTGTTCTGGGATGAGTTTGCCGTCTTTATCCACCATAGACACCATCACACCTTGCTCGTAGCGTGTTTCAATCGTTTTGTCAGGCTGGATTGATGCCACATAGTCGTCTGCCTCGATAACAAGGTCAACTGCCCCTTCGATTCGTTCTCCGATACCTTCCACCTTACCGCGGTTTCCTTTTCCAGATGGGTTAGCTGATGAGGCATATACCATCTTGCCTTCTTCCCAAAGCTTGGCAGCTAATTGTTCACCAGCTTTCCCAAATTTGATAACGAAACAGCTAGTACCACGCACGTCAGTCATGAGTTCTTCACGACCATCACCGTATGCTTTGAGTTTCTCAAAGGCTTCTGGTTTCCAAGGAAGGATACAACCAAGAAGAATATCTTCATCCCAATGTTTTTGGTAGAAGGCTTCAATTTCTGGGTTAAGTTGTGCTAAAGCACGAAGCTCATCCATGCTACCGCAGAGAACAACACCTGGTTTGTTACGGTTACGCTCTTTGGCTTCAAACTTACGTTCAAGACCAGCCTTATCGCTAGTCATGATGATGTAACCAACTTTAGTAGGGCAAACGATACATCCGCCCTCACCTTTTAAAATGTCATATCCTTCTTGTGAAAGTGTTCCCTTCCATTGAATGTGTTTTGTCATAGTTCTATTTCCTTTTCTATTTTTCTTCTAATCCTGCCAGTAGGCTGGTCGTTGTTTTTCATAAGCAGCAATCAAATCTTCATACTGCAAGGTAATACCAATATCATCCAAACCATTTAAGAGTTTGTGTTTCCATTCGCTATCAATTTCAAACGTGAATTCTCCAACTGGTGAGATGATTTTTTGTTGTTCCAAGTCCACAGTTACCTGGTCACTTGGTTGTAGCTGAGCTAGTTTCTCTCTAACCTCTCTGGGCTGAACAATAGGCAACATACCATTATTGAGTTCATTATTGTAATGAATATCACCGAAAGACCCCGCAATCACGACCTTAAAACCATAGTCCGCTAGAGCCCAAGCAGCGTGTTCCCTCGAAGACCCTGCGCCGAAGTTATCCCCTGAAATGAGAATACTGGCTTTGCGATATTCAGGTCTATTAAAGACAAAGTCTGGATCCTCAGTATACTTATCGTCCAAATATCTCCAAGCATACATAAGGTACTTACCAAAGCCTTTTTTATCAATTAACTTGAGAAACTGCTTGGGTAGGATTTGGTCGGTGTCGATGTTATCATTCATAAGAGGAACGGTCGTTCCTGTATAAACTGTGAATTTCTCCATATCCTCTCCTTACTGGGTCTCTGGCATTTGCCGAACATCTACAAAGCGCCCTGCAATAGCTGCTGCTGCTGCCATGGCTGGACTGCAGAGGTGGGTCTTAGCACCAAACCCCTGTCTGTCTTCAAAGTTGCGGTTGCTTGTTGAGGCGCAGTGAACGCCATCTGGAACCTTATCAGGATTCATCCCTAGGCACATAGAGCAACCTGGGTCTCTCCACTCAAAACCAGCATCTAGAAAGACCTTGTCCAAGCCCAACTTCTCAGCCGCTCGTTTGACAGGACGAGAGCCTGGAACCACGATAGCCGTTAAGTTAGGAGCTATTTTCTTTCCTTTGACAAATCGCGCAGCCAGTTGCAAGTCACTGAGACGAGCATTGGTACAAGAACCGATAAAGATATAGCCTAGTTCAATATCCGCTGGCTTTTGACCTGGTTCCAAGTCCATGTAGTTGTAGGCTCGCTCATCATTCATGTCCTTAATTTCTGGGAAGCTACTGTCAAAGTCAACACCCATAGCAGGATTGGTCCCCCAGGTCACCATGGGAGCCAAGTCTGAGACATCCATCTGGATAACCTTATCGTAAACAGCATCCTCATCACTGACAATTGTTTTCCAATCAGCCACAGCCTCTTCAAAGTCCTCTGGAACACACTCCCGTCCCTTGAGATAATCATAGGTGGTTTGATCCGGATTCATGATTCCCATCTTAGATCCAAACTCGATGGACATATTGCAGATGGTCATTCGCTCTTCCATGCTCAGTGCATCAATCGCTTGTCCACGATATTCCACAACGTAGCCGACACCGCAAGCAACGCCGTACTTGGCAATCAGAGCGAGAATGAAATCCTTGGAATAAACTCCTTTTTGAGGAACACCTGTAAATTCCACCAGCATTTTCTTGGGTTTGACCTGCCAGAGGGTCTGTGTCGCAAAGACATGTTCGACCTCACTGGTCCCAATCCCAAAGGCGATAGCTCCGAAAGCCCCGTGGGTTGCTGTGTGGCTATCTCCACAGACGATGAATTTCCCTGGTTGGGTTCGTCCTGTTTCTGGACCAACCATGTGAACAATTCCTTGTTTTTCAGAACCATGGGCCGCATGTTCAATCCCAAACTCCTCAACATTTTCAGCCAGCTTATCAATTTGAGCCTTAGAAATCACATCTCGAATATCGTAGATATTGACCGTCGGGACATTGTGGTCAAATGTTCCAAATGTCAAGTCTGGTCGTCTCAATCTGCGCCCTGCATCTCGCAAACCTTGAAAAGCCTGAGGGCTGGTCACTTCATGAATATAGTGCTGATCCACATACATGAGTTGGGGCTGCCCCTCTTCTCCTGTGATGACATGACGGTCCCATAATTTATCAAAAATCGATTTTCCTGCCATCTATTACCTCCAAATAACATATAAGGCTACTAGTGTAGTCACCATCCCAAGAAACCAAACTGTTTTAAAGTACCATTTTCGAGTCTTGTGGTGAAAAGTGATTCCTGCTAACCAGGCACCAAAACCACCACAAGTAAAGGCTAAAATGAGTAAGATTTTCTCTGGGATGCGCCAAGCTCTTCTCCTTGCCTTAGATTTGTCAATACCATAAATCAAGAAAACCATGACATTCCAAATTAAAAGGACTAGAGTAATTTTTTCGTCTAACTTCATAACCTTGCAATAATAGCTTCTGTCATTTCCCTGGTAGAAGCCTGTCCCCCTATATCTCTTGTTAAAACACCAGCCGCCAAACTTGCTTCAACAGCACGCTCAATACGCTCTGCATCCTCATAACGACCAAAACTATCTCTCAACATCATGGCCACTGATAAAATCATGGAGATAGGATTTGCAATGCCTTGACCAGCAATATCAGGAGCTGAACCGTGAATAGGTTCATAGAGACTTGGACCCTTTTCAGAGTGACTGGCTGATGGCATAACCCCAAGTGTGCCAGATAGAACGCTTGATTCATCAGAGAGAATATCTCCAAAAAGATTCTCCGTTACAATAACATCAAACTTAGCAGGATTGGTAATCATAAGCATGGCAGCTGAGTCCACCAGCTGGTGTTCCAAAGTCACATCTGGGAAATCCTGTGCGACCTTCTCAGCTACTCTTCTCCAGAGTTTTGATGTCGCCAAAACATTTTGTTTATCGATGCTGGTAACGGTTTTTCTGCGATTTCTTGCAATTTCAAAGACTTTGCGAATAATCCGCTCCACTTCCTCATAGCTATAGTCGTTGATATCACGCGCTTTGCGCTCTTCAAGGATATGATCTCCAAAGTAAATCCCGCCTGTCAACTCACGCACCACGACAAAGTCTACACCAGCAATTCGTTCCGGTTTGAGTGGTGACAAATGCTTGAGACTGTCAAAGATTTTTACAGGGCGAATATTAGCGTAAAGATTGAGTTCCTTACGGAGAACCAGCAAACCTTGTTCAGGCCGAACCGCTGCTCCATCATACTGAGGACTACCGATAGCCGCTAGGAGAATGGCATCTGCTTCACGACATACCTTGAGGGTTTCATCAGGTAAGGGATGCCCTGCTGCATCAATACCTGCACCTCCGAAGGGTCGTCTGTCAACCTCATAGTCAAAATCTGTTTTTTCAGCTAGAGCCTCCAGGACTTCTAAACCAGCCTCCATGATTTCTGGGCCAATTCCGTCCCCTGCTAGAACTACTATTTTATTTGCCATAGCATTCTCCTTTACACACTCGGCATGTCGCGGTAAGAAACACTGCGTCCCATCTCACCAGCATTCTCTTTTTGAACAAAGGTATTAGCGTTTATATAGGCAATAGCCGAAGCCTTCAACACATCGAAATCAAGACCTGCTGCGTTAAATATGGTCTCTGTATCTCTGTTTTCAACAGTGACCAAAACCCGAGCTTGGGCATCGATTCCATCCGTTACCGCATCAATGGTATAGGACACCAAGCGAACGGATTGGTTAAAGAACTTGTCGATAGCGTTAAAGATCGCTTCAACGGAACCTTGACCTGTCGCATTAAATTCGACCTTCTCACCATCCATATTGGCTAGGCTAACGAGCGCTTCAATGTCATTATCTGCATGGGTTTGAAGTTGTAAATCATCAAAATGGAAGCCTTCTGGATTTTCAACCATGGTTCCAGCTACCAGCGCACGAATATCTGCATCTGTGATTTCTTGTTTCTTGTCGGCCAGTGCCTTGAACTTAGCAAAGAGTGGTTTGATATCCTCTTCTGTAAAATCTAGGGCTAGTTCTCTCAGCTTCTCAACGAAGGCATGGCGACCAGACAATTTTCCAAGCGGAAGACTATTACTCTTAACACCAACCAATTCAGGGGTGATAATCTCATAAGTGAGAGGATTTTTAAGAACTCCATCTTGGTGAATACCAGATTCATGAGAAAAAGCATTACCACCAACCACAGCCTTGTTTTTAGGAACTGGAATTCCTGAGAAGCGAGAAACCATTTCTGACGTATTGATGGTCTCATTTAGGACAATACTGGTTTCTGCTTGGTAGTAATCTTGGCGAATATTGAGAGTAACTGCTATTTCTTCCAAAGAAGCATTTCCAGCTCTCTCACCAATACCGTTGATAGTTCCTTCAACACGTCCTGCACCATTCTTGACAGCAGCAAGGCTATTTGCCACTGCCATTCCAAGGTCATCGTGGCAGTGAGGCGAATAGATAATCTGACGATCCGTCTTGACATTCTCAATCAAGTATTTGAAGATAGCACCGTACTCCTCTGGCGTGGTAAATCCAACCGTATCAGGGATATTGATATAAGACGCCCCTGCATCAACCGCTGTTTGAACAACTTGCAAGAGGAAATCCAACTCTGTTCTAGTCGCATCCTCAGGAGAGAATTCGACCACTTCAAACTTAGAACGGGCATAAGAAACATGCTCCTTAATAGCTTCCAAAATCTCTTCCTTGCTCTTATTGAGCTTATACTTACGATGAATGGGACTGGTAGCGATAAAGACGTGAACTTGTGGATACTTGGCGTCCTTGAGGGCTTCATAACAAGCATCAATATCAGACTTGACAGAGCGTGCCAAACCAGTCACCGCTGTTTTCTTCAAGACTTTAGCAATCTCCTGCACTGCTGTGAATGAATCAGGACTCGCCGCCGGAAAACCGGCTTCAATGGCTGAAATCCCCCATTTCTCCAGCTGCCTTGCAATGGCAATTTTTTCCTTGATTGAAAAATTAACACCGGGTGTCTGCTCTCCATCCCGAAGGCTGGTATCTAGAAATTCAACTGTTCGCATAAGATTTCCCCTTTTCCAAATGTGATTTTTAAAAAAACATCTCGCTCAGAAACCCAAGCGAGATGTTGATTTACTCCCGCTTGGTAAGCCAAACAGGACTAATGCTTTTTGCACTAGCCCGAGTACCTCAACAACAAAGCGAATTGATTAAACTTAGCTGTTTTCATGTTTGACTTTCTCCTTCGTTTGATATCTTGTTAAGTATTTTAGCATAGGCAAAAGCACTTGTCAAGAAAAAATCAAATATTTTCTGAAAATTTCTTCAGTATAGAATATTTAGCTAATTGAAAGTTCTTGAAAATCCTTGAAATATTTCATTTTTTAGAAGTTAAATTCCAACTTTTTTCTATCAATTCCAGTACCATTTCATCTGACAAAGTATCATCAAAAGCCACACTAATCCAGTAGCGTTTGTTCATATGAAAAGCTGGATAAATGTCCTTTTGTGAAAGCAGGTCCACTACTTGATCATGTTTGAGATTGACTGCTTCGACTAGACCTTCTCTACCCTTTTCCAGCTTATCCCAAGAGATTTTCATCAAGACGGCATACCACTTTTTATTGCCTTCATGTCTTAACACTGCCGTATCAGGCGATTTCTCCCACAAATACTCCAACTGATTACCATACTTTTCCTGAACTTGAGTCATGATTCGTTTAGTCTGAGGGCAGATAAAATCCTGTACCTCAAAACAAGCCTTCCGAATCTGGTAAAGAATCTCCAAACAAGCCTCACGGACACTTGCAACAAAACTCCCTGTCATACTTTGCATATGGACTTGAGGATAGAGGTCGCCCGTTTCCTGATCAAAGACTTGAAAACTCACATTATCAGCAGTGATGGACACAGTCATGACAAAGTCACCCTGCAAAATCTGGCAACTATAGGTCCAGACTCCCCCATTTTTTGCAAAACCATAGGCATGAGCTTTTTCTTTATTAAACTGATAGGATTTAAAAATTTCAAACATAAGTGAAAACTGCTACCCAAAGCTAGCAGTTCCTTTCTATTTTTTAAAAGACAACCTTGGTTCCGTGCAATTGTGTCACACCTAGCTGGTTGATAAAGGTTTGACGGTTGTCCAAGTCAATCCCCCCGCCTGGTAAAATTTCAATTTTACCTTTAGCATGTTCCAAAATTCTGTGATAGTGAGCCAAACGTTTTTCTAAGGAGTCACCAGACACACCAGCACGAGTTAGGATACGAGTGACACCGGCTTGGCTGAGCCAGTCAATAGCCTCCAACTGCTCTTCATCACTCAATTCATCAAAGGCCATGTGGAAGACAATTTCCATTCCTTTTGATGCAGCAATTAACTTTTCAAGATTAGGCTTATCCAACTTCTTATCAGCAGTTAAAGCCCCAAATACAACCCCTTGACTTCCAGCCTGAGCAGTCAACCGAATGTCTTCTAGCATAATAGCAATTTCCATATCATTATAGACAAAGTCGCCACCACGTGGACGAATCATGGTCATGATGGTCGTATCGTAGTTAGCTGCCAATTCAACTGCTGCCTTGGTCACTCCATAGCTGGGTGTTGTTCCTCCCACTGCTAGATTATCACAGAGTTCGATTCGACGAGCTCCAGCCTGCATCGCTTTTTCAAGCAAGGTCACATTTTCAGCACAAAATTCGTAAATCATTTGCTTCTCCTTGAGTATTACTTTGAATTTATTATATCATATTATTGTGAATATGCTTTCAATTTTATCAAGGGAAATAGTTACAAATTTTACTTATTCTTTGTCTGGAATAACCTTAAAGAGATAATAGGTGATAAAGATGGTCAAAGCACCCAGACTGATTTTGACTGGTAAGAGAGGGGCAAAATAAATGGAAATTCCCATCAAGATGTAGATAGAAACGATGATTTTTTTCTTACGTTCACGCGCAATGGACTTTGTTTCTCGAAAATCAGCTACATATGCTTGATAGAGCTTGGTATGATAAAGCCAATCTTCGAAGCGCTTGGAACTTCTGGAGAAACAAGCAATAGACAACAAAAGGAAAGGCGTTGTCGGCAACAAGGGTAAAACTACCCCAACAATAGCCAAGGCCAGTGATAAAAAACCAATTATCAGATAGATAAGACGCATAACTTCTCCTAGTTAAAATAATCTTCTTCTAGTTTCGCATAAAATGATGAATTTTGTCAAGTACTAATCAAAAAGAGCCTGAAATTCACTTTCAGGACTCTCTTCTTATTTAATCTTTTCTTCTTCGTAGTCACCTTTGCTACAAACAACCTGCTTGCCACCACCACGGACTTTTTTCTCCATGAGGAAGTTGCCACATTTTGGACAGTCACGACCAACAGGCTTATCCCAAGAAGTAAATTCACATTCTGGATAGCGATTGCAACCATAGAAAAGGCGATTGCGTTTGGTTTTTCGCTCAATGATTTGTCCCTGATGACAACTTGGACACTCAACACCAATCTCTTTCACAATTGCTTGGGTATGACGGCAATCTGGGAAATTGCTACAAGCGTAGAACTTACCAAAACGACCAAGTTTAATGACCATTGGACTGCCACACACTTCACAGTCAAATCCAGCTGGTTCATCCTTAATCTGGATTTTTTCCATTTCTTCTTCAGCCTTGGCAACCTCTTTAGAGAATGGTTTGTAAAAGGCATCAATGACACGTTGCCACTGCTCTTTTCCGACTTCGACATCATCCAGTTTGCCTTCCATTTCAGCTGTGAAGGTTACGTTTACGATATCTGGGAAATATTCAACGATGAGCTTGTTAACAATTTCTCCCAACTCTGTTGGTTCAAAACGTTTGGCTGCAAGGCGAACATAATAACGTTTCTGAATAGTTTCAATGGTTGGTGCGTAGGTGGACGGACGTCCAACCCCATTTTCCTCCAAGGTCTTGATCAAGGTCGCTTCAGAATAACGAGCAGGCGGTTGAGTGAAATGTTGCTCTGGTTTGCTATTGACCTGCTTAACCACATCTCCAACAGCCATATCTGGTAACATCTTATTCTTATCAGAATCATTATAAATAGCAAGATAACCATCAAACTTAACCTGACTACCATTAGCAACAAATTGAACCCCATTTTGAGACAATTTAACAGCCATGGTATCAAAGACAGCAGCCGTCATCTGACTCGCTACAAAACGATTCCAGATAAGAGTATAAAGCTTGAGCTGATCCTTGTCCAGATACTTAGCAATACTTTCAGGTGTATTAAAAACACTAGACGGGCGAATAGCCTCGTGGGCATCCTGAGCACCTGAAGCGTTTTTGACCTTGCTACCATGCTTAGAATACTTGCTACCAAAACGGTCTGTAATGAAACTTGCTGCTTCGTTCTGTGCCACTGGACTGATACGAGTCGAATCAGTACGCATATAGGTAATCAAACCTTGCACACCAGAACCGATATTGATCCCTTCATAGAGCTGTTGGGCAACCATCATGGTTTTTCGAGTACGGAAGTTAATTTTATTGGCAGCATCCATCTGCATAGATGAAGTGGTATAGGGTAATGGAGCATTGCGCTTGCGCTCTTTCTTATCTACCTGATCCACTGAAAAATCTTTGCTAGTCAGACGAGACAAGACTTCCTTGACCTCATCATTGCTAGTCAGTTTCAACTTTTTGCCGTCTACTCCATAGAAGGAAGCCTGAAATTGCTTGGTTCCCTTTTTAAAGACAGCATCAATTGTCCAGTATTCTTCTGGCTGGAAGGCATTGATTTCATTCTCACGATCAATGATGAGTTTAAGCGCAATAGACTGAACGCGACCTGCTGACAAGCCCTTCTTGACCTTCTTCCACAAAATAGGCGAAATCGAATAGCCTACCAAGCGGTCTAGGACACGACGAGCCTGTTGGGCATCGACCAAGTCCATATCAATCTTACGAGGTTCTTTAAAAGCATTTTTGACAGCATCTTTGGTGATTTCATTGAAGACCACACGGTTAGCATCATTTTCATCCAAGTTGAGAATATGGGCCAAATGCCAAGAAATCGCTTCTCCTTCACGGTCCGGGTCACTCGCCAGAAAAACTTTATTAGCTTTTTTAGCTTCTTTTTTCAAGTCATTGATAAGAGGGCCTTTTCCTCGGATATTGATATATTGCGGTTCATAATTATTTTCAATATCGACGGACATACTGGATTTCTTCAAATCACGGATATGCCCGACACTGGCTAAAACCTTGTAGTTTCTGCCTAGATATTTTTCAATCGTCTTGGCCTTAGCAGGCGACTCCACGATGACTAGATTTTTTTTAACTGTTGATTTTTTCTTTTTTGTTGCCGTAGCCACAGTATCACACCTTTTCAAAGTAATAAACTTTATAAAGTGTAAACCATTTTTTGAACCCTGTCAAGACTTAGCTACTATAATAGAAGAAAAGTTTATACTTAAGACTTCAGTCTTCCTTTGATATACATAGAAGACTCACGAGAAAAACCAGCTATTCTCAAGAAATTATTGTTCCTCAGACTCTGTATCAAATTTATTGGCTTTTTCCTTTTCTTTTGCTTCCTTATCCTTGATATACTGGAAGAAATACTCCACCAGTTCTTCCTTACTAAGTTGTTCTGAATCAGACAATTGGGAAACTTGAACAGAAACATCACTTAAACCATAGTCACCTCTCTTACTGGAAATCATATCGAGTTCTTCTTCTGTCAAATAATTTCCTGAAATGGTTAGCTTTAGGGTATGAGTCTTTTTAGAATAGATTTTTTTCAAAATATTATGCCCCTGAAATTGCTCTGATATAAATTTCTTAAGGGACTCTTTTTTCAACGTTTCTCTCACTAAAGTCGTTGCAGAGATAAAACTCGGAATCATCAGCAAAACAGCAACTAGAAGCAAAATCCTGCGCATTTTAGAGTCTTCTTCATTATCTTTAAAATAATGTTTCTTAACCATCATCAACCTAACACCTATATAAGTCGCAATGACAATAAAGCTACAATTGATGAGGAATAGGTAAGAGGAGCCTATGATAAATTTTAGATTAGCAGAAGCAATAGCATAACCTACTGTACAAAGAGGAGGCATCAAGGCGGTTGCAATAGCAACACCAGGAACAATATTATTGGTCTCTTTTTTCCTAGCACCAATAATACCTGCTATCCCTCCTACAAAAGCAATGAGAACATCCCAAATAGTCGGAGAGGTTCTAGCAACAATCTCCGAACTAGCATACGAAATGGGAGAAAGATAAAAATAAAGTGTTGAAGCTATTAGACTGGCAAGAATTTGAATAGCTAATATTTTAAAAGATTTTCTTAACAATTTAAAATCAAATATAGCTAGAGAGAGCCCCACTCCCAGAATAGGTGTCATCAAAGGAGAGATTAACATGGCTCCAATAATCACGGGAGTCGAATCCATATTTAATCCGATAGAGGCGATAAGCATGGCACATAGTAAAATCGCTAAATCACTTCTGGAAAGTTCTAATTCTTCATATATTTTATTTCTAAATTCTATCAACGAATACAGTTTATTATTTGTCACAAATATCTTCCTTTCCCAGCTAACTAGTCGCTAATACTCTTCGAAAATCTCTTCAAGCCACGTCAGCTTCACCTTGCCGTATAGATGTTACTGACTTCGTCAGNNTTTCATTGAGTATAAAATCCTAACAAACTCAATACTTTAGTAGTCTGATATGCCAATCTCATGAGGTCTTTTTATCATTTTCCATCATATCCTGACGCAAATGTCTACTGATGTCTCTCATCAGTTTCATTTCTAGTAAATGAAAATCAAACTCGGAAGCTCACCGTAGCTTGCTCAAAACACAGCAAGACAAAGCTGATGACGTAAAAAGATTTTCGAAGAGTGTCATCATCAATTTCAGACCATTTTTTATAATAACCATTTTATTTTTATCTGTCAAGGTCTTTGAATTCTTTCTTAAACAAGCCTTGTAATCTCTACTTTTGAAGAATTTATTTTTCCTTACTGGCAATACTTGAGACGATACAGCTCCCTGATAATAAGCTGACCAAGATTAGTCACAAGCAACTCTCCTTTCTCAATTACACTAAATTGCTTTCCTTCCTCTGGGAAAAGTCCTCCACTCTACTTATTCACTTAGAAAAAACGCATAATATCAAGTGCTGAAAAAACTGATACTATGCATTTATTGTGGGGATATTTACTTCATTTTCTATTAAAAATTGATTTTTCTCAGTATTCTAGCTTATATAATGTTTAAAATTCAAATTCCGCAAGCACATCTCGCCCACTGGTGACCAATTTTGCCCCTTCTTGAATCAAATGATGGCAACCATCTGATAGCCCATCTAAAATGCTACCAGGAATAGCAAAGACATCGCGTCCTTCTTCCATTGCTCGCTCACAGGTAATGAGACTCCCCGAGCGCATCTTAGCCTCTGCTACAATCACGCCACGGCAAAGTCCAGCAATGATGCGATTACGGGCAGGAAAATGAAATTTCAGAGGTTGTTCGCCAGGTCCATATTCACTGAGAACCAGATGATCATTGCCGATGTAGTCTTGCAAACGTTTATTGGCTTTAGGATAAAACACATCCAGTCCTGTTCCAATCACTGCAATGGTTTTTCCGCCATTTTGAAGAGCTGCCATATGAGCTGCTGTGTCAATGCCCTTGGCTAATCCACTGACGATAACCAGTTCATTTTCCAAGCCTTGAATGACTTTTTCAACTGACTTAGCTCCCTGTTTGCTACAAGCACGACTGCCCACGACCGCTACCTTCGGGAATTTCAGGAGGTCAAGATTTCCCTTGTAAAATAAAAGTACAGGCGCATCATATATTTCACTCAAATCCCAAGGATAACAGTCATCTAAAATAGAGAAAGATGGAAATTTTTGAAACTCTTTCGACAAATGCGCATCGTCTATCTGAAAATAACGTTCCATAAAAACGGCTGGATTACGGCAACCTGATATATCTGCAATATCACCCAACAAAAGCTCCTGATCAACATTTTCACCGTATTCTAGCACTTTCAAAATCTGTTGATTGGTCAAACCTGATTTTTTTAACTTATAGATTTCATAGTTTGTGATTTTCATAAATAACTCCATTTCTTTTTCTACTCATCTATCTATTCGTAAAAGTTCGTAAAAAATCAAAAAAACATCCGACTATTTTGTCAGATGTTGAAATCTTTAATTTTCGTTTTTAAGAATTTCTTCTAATTTATGGTAGTCTTGGACACTATCGATTTCATAGATACTATTGCCTTCTAATTCTTCGACATAGACATCTAGCCCTTTGATATTATCCTTAACCATATTGTCCCAGTAGAGATCAACAAATTCGCCACTTGCATAAGCCTTATCGATAAAGCTGACAATCTTTTCTGCAGTTGGAGCATCCCAGAAGGATACACCACTAAGGATACGACCTGCCTTGCTATCAACAATAATGTCTTGAACCTTGTAGTCATCTCCATAGACCAAGAACCATTCGTTGGTACAATCTTCACGATAAACACTAAAATAAGTCGAACGTGTCAAATCATTACGGAACATATTTTTAAAGAGATAGTTATCGGCATCAATAACATAGCTGTTGGCCAATTCTTCTTTTACAAGATAGAGAGAGTAAAAGTTATTGTAGTCAGCGTATTTATCATTGAAAACGAGACGAACACCGTATTTCTCTTTCAAGTAATCGAATTGTTCTTTAAGATAACCGACAATGATGATGATGTCATTGATTCCTTTTTCTTTGAGAAACTCAATTTGGTATTCAATCAAGGGTTTTTGATTAACCTGAACCAAGGCTTTAGGGGTATTTTCAGTCATAGGACGCAAGCGAGTTCCCAATCCCGCTGCTAAGATGATGGCTTTCACACGAATCTCCTTTATTCTTTAATAATAATATAAACTCCAGCAATAACGACAAGTGACGTCATAATGGTCAGCATATCTAGCGGTGCACCCAAAAAAACAACTGCAAACAAGACCGTCCAAACTACATAGCTCACATTCAAGCCTGTAGCCTTGGCTGGTTGCAAGCGATTGATAGCGATATAATAAGCCAAATAGGAAATCATATCAAAGGCTGCAAAGACAATCATGAGACCTAGTAATTGTCCATTGGCCACTTCTGCAAATGACTGATGAGAGAAGAGCACAATCACAAGATAGGACAAGAATGAAGTTACTTGACGGATTAAGAGGGCCTCAATTTCACTCAATTCACTTTCCATGGCAAAGGAGCTAAGGACACTCTCACTCCCCCATGCAATAGCACAAACTAAAGCACAGAGAATACCAATGTAGAAGGAATTAACCTGTTCAACCTTATAGGTCTGAGCAATTATCCCTCCAATAATCAAGACAATCCCAAATACAGTATTTTTTGAAATCTTGTGCTTCAAAAAGAAGAAAGCCAATAAAACTGAAATCGCAGGGTAAATAGCCGACACAGATGAAGCTAAGGAACTTCCGATATACTTAACCGCATAAAGATTGGCCTGCATACCGATAGGGCCTGCTAGCAAGGCTCCGATGATGACACTCACATTGCGAATATTTAAGAAAATTGAGAGGCGAACTTTTCCTTCTTTTACCAAGAGAAAAGCTAGTAAGATAAAGATACTCAAGAAATCGTGAGCAGCGGCCACCACAAAGGGCGACAAATCTGTAAAAATCGAAAAGATGTAAGCACTAATTGTTAGACCTAAACCCCAGAAAATACCTGAGAGTAGACCAAAAGGAACTCCGTTTTTACTTTTCATCTGAACCTCCATAAGAAGTCAAACCTTTAACAGCTCTTTGATAACGATTCACACCATAGTCACCAAAATCTGCACCTTGCTCTTCCTTATAGACAGTCCATAGACTCCAAATAGTGTCTTGTAAAATTTTATAAATGGCAATCTTTTCACGAGAAACCGGTGTTTGGTCACTCTCATAGTGAGACAAGAAGGCTTCTTCCTCCTGGGTAGTGAATTCAGACTCTAAAAAGAGGGCAGCCAGATCCCACATTGGATCATTCATTGATGAATATTCCCAGTCAATCAGATAAAGTCGTCCTTGTGGTGATTCGATAAAGTTTTCAGGCACCAAATCGATATGACAAGATTTTCTGTCAACACCTAAGTCAGCCAGTCTTTTCTCTAAAGAAAAGACTTCTTCTCGAACAGCTTCATAGTTGGCATAAGGGATTTTCTCTTCAATCAAGGATTCGTATTTTTTGATTTCCTCAAAAGGAGCAAATTCTCCTCTTAATTCCTTACCAGAAGCATGAATGGTTTGTAATATTGGAGCAATTTTATCAAATTTGGTCTTGATTGACCTTGAATCAAGTGTAATCGCAGATTCGATATACTCATTTACTTTGATACCAGCTTCAATATCAAAAAGATAATTTTTTACATCTAAGTCTAAATCCTTTAGTAGTTCAAGATTGTACTTTTCATCTTGTCGATTGATAAGCTTTTCTGTCCCTTTACCAAAGAATTTAACAATGTATTGCTTATTTGTTGTTTTGACCAAATAGTTTTGATTGGTCATTCCCCCCAGTTGTTCAACACTGAGGACTTCCTCTTCTTGACTAAGTAGGGAAGAAATTTTCTCTTTAATGATTTTCTCCACAATTAACCTCCAGCACTTATACTTCCCACTTAAACACGGTTTTAAAGGCTGTGTTTAAGTCGGTCGCAAAGACACGGTGAATATCTTTAATTTCTCTTACAGGTTCTTCTAGATAAAGGATATTTTTAAGACGATTGGCAAATTTCTTAACTTCCATCATTTGGATTGCATTTTCAAAATCGATGCGACCAGAACGAGAGGACCCAACCAAGAGCAAGCCCTTTTCTAAGGCATCGCGAGTATTGAGATTGACTTTATATTCGCTAACTCCCATCATGAGAATCGTTCCTTGAGGACGAATGTAGCGAATCAGGTCATTTATAGCCGGTCCAGTACCATTACCACCACAACACTCAAAAGCATGGTCAAAGGCCAAATCTTCAGGAATATTATCCGTAATATAGCATTCTTTGGCAAAAGAGAAAAGTTCCAACTTTTCCCAATGACGACCAATAACCACAATCTCTGCTTCTGGCAAAGTATAGTTGATAATATTGGCAACCACAAATGCTAAACTTCCATCTCCGATAACGGCGATTCGGTCCCGCTTGCTATGAGCAAGGGTCAATAGACGATTCATGGCATGCATGCCAACACTGACAAACTCTGTAATGGCTGCAACCGTATCTTCGATAGCATCATAAGCCACCACACGATCTTTAGGGAGAGAAACAAACTCTCTCATAAAGCCATCAAAACCACTAGACAAGAAATGGGTCCCTGTCATGTAGTTCTCATAGAATTCTTCATCGCTCTGCATAGAAGGCTGATTGGGAATCATGACAACTTTTTGCCCAACCTCATAGGTTCCCGTCGGGTCAGAAATGATGGTTCCACATGACTCGTGAATCATTGCCATTGGAAGCTTTTTATTCAAAATCTTGGGGTCACGTTTTCCCTGGTAGTAACGCTGATCCGCATGACAGACAGCCATATAGTTAGGGCGGATGAGGATATGATTCTCTTGGTCAATAGCCTCTTCCTGATATTTGACATTGATAAACTTAGGCTTAGTTAGTTGATAAATTTGATTAATCATTTTACTAGTCTTTCTCAATCATACTTTTTGCAATCTTCAAATCTGTTACTGTTGTGATTTTTAGGTTTGAGTATTCGCCCTTAGCCAAGGCCACATCTTTTCCTTTGATCACAAAGATTTTACATGCATCTGTCAAGATTTCCTTCTCTTCAGCAGAGAGAGAACCGTAAAGGTCCATGAAGTCCTTGCAACGGAATGTTTGAGGTGTTTGTCCTTGATAAAGGTGAGCACGATTTGGAATATCTGTAATGAATTGACCATTGGTACTTTCAACGATAGTATCAACCGCTTCTACCACTGTGTCCACTGCGTCATGATTTTGGGCAAGTTGGATATTGTCCTGAATCATGCGAAGTGTAATAAATGGACGAACAGAATCGTGGGTAACAACAATGTCCTCTGGAGTAAGCGGACGATAAGCATCAATAGCTTCAATGATTTTCTCAATACTCGTATTACGGTCAGCACCACCCTTTGTAATGATGATACGATCCTTATGAAGAGGAAGATATTTATCTACAAGATCTTCTGCATGAGAAACCCAGTCTCCATGAACCCCAACTACAATTTTTTCAATACTTGGTTCCAAGACAAATTTTTCAATTGTATGAATCAAAATAGGTCGATCACCTAGCTCTAAAAATTGTTTTGGCAAGTTACTGATTCCCATGCGTGTGCCAGTTCCACCAGCAAGAATTCCTGCATAAATCATCTATTTTCTCCTTTGTCTTACTAAAAAAACTTATTCTCTCTATTATACCACAATCTAGTCCTATCATGAAAGAAATACCGGCCCTCCCGTTCTAGAATAGAAGGATTAAGGAGTTCTATTATTCAAAGAAACTAGTCCATTTCTAGTAATGACCAGGAATTCTGTAGTCATTGCTAATAAATGGCTGTGAAATTTTAGAGTTCTTCAGAATAATATAGTTTTCTTAAAGAAAACTTAAAAGTAAGCTTTGAAACTTCAAAGTGATTACTTGACTTATACTCAATGAAAGTCATAACCACCCGTGAAAACGGGTGGCTTGTACACCGGCTATAAGCCGTTTCTCTCCAGCGGCGTCTAAAGACGCTCGCTGAACTTCGTTCAGGTCGTGCTATATTACTTGACTAATGCCCGTCACAACGGGCTTTTACCTTGTTCTAAATCCGCCATCAGAAAACGGATCTTCATATTCTTTTACACTCAGCTTATCGAGTGCAATGTCATTCTTTTCCTGCTCGCGAATATATTTAGCTACGGTCTTTTCGTTTAGTCCAACGGTACTTACATAGTATCCCCTAGCCCAGAACTTTCGATTTCCATACTTATATTTTAAATTAGCGTGCTTATCAAATATCATCAATGCACTTTTGCTCTTGAGATACCCCATAAAATCGGAAATCGAAAGTTTGGGAGGTATCAGTACAAGCAGGTGTACATGGTCTGGCATCATATGACCTTCGATAATCTCCACGCCACGACAACCGCATAGATGTTTAATAATATCTATCAAATCCGACCTGACTTTGTAATATATCGCCTTACGGCGATACTTAGGTGTAAAAACTATATGATATTTGCACATCCATTTAGTATGTGATAAACTGTAACTGGTTTTAGCCATTTATTTTTCCTCCTTTATCTAACCTGAACAATTAGATTATAC
Source organism: Streptococcus sp. 3874 (assembly GCF_013276425.1). Lineage (NCBI taxonomy): Bacteria > Bacillati > Bacillota > Bacilli > Lactobacillales > Streptococcaceae > Streptococcus > Streptococcus sp. 3874. The sequence continues at coordinate 28,021 of NZ_VMLA01000038.1, forward strand.
TTGGAAAAATAAATGGAAGCTAGA
>NZ_VMLA01000039.1:0-15361 GCF_013276425.1 Streptococcus sp. 3874
TAACTTAATGACATTGGACAAATGTCTCGCTTTTTTGCGAGGAATAGAAGATGAAATATTTAACGTTTAGACAATTACAAGACTAGTTATACTCAATGAAAATCAAAGAGCAAACTAGGAAGCTAGCCGCAGGCTGTACTGGAGTACGGCAAGGTGAAGCTGACGTAGTTTGAAGAGATTTTCGAAGAGTATTACTCGAACATTACCAGTAGTCTCGAACTGAGGAAGGTCTTTTTATCAAGCTAGTGGAGGAAGTCGGAGAAGTAGCCGAGGTTTTGAATAGGCGCTCTGGTCGAAAAGAAGGGATAGGATTCGAACGAGGAACTTGCCAGAGAACTGACTGATATCATTCACTACACCGTCGCAATCGTCGCCATCAACCATATTGACCTTACCAAGACTATCTTTGAGAAAGATAAGACTGCAGCCATTAAGTACTAACATGAACGTGATTTGGAAGGATTTTTGAAGGTGAAGGAGAATTGATGTCCTCTTCCTCCAACTTGAGAAAATCCTTGAAACATGATAAAATAAAGGATAAGGACTTTTAATAATTCATTATATAGAATGAGTGGATTTCTTTATGAAGAGGTTTGAAGTATCTACAGAAATTGGTAGTCTCTCTGTTACTTATCAAAAGCAAAAGAAAGTGCTAATTTGTCTAAACGGAGCAGGTTTGCTACCAAGTTATGAAAATTTTTCACTTATACTCGAAAAACTTCCGTCCACAATTGGTTATTTGACAATTGATTTTCCGAACACAGGTAGAAGTCCGATTCATGACCAAGCTGGAAAAAATCTGGATAATCTTGCAGATGCAGTTTATGAAGTACTTGAAGAATTGGTGATTTCTGAATATATACTTTGTGTACATAGTTTGAGTGGAATTTTAGCTTGCAAATTGCTCAACAAACCAATTAAGTGTCAGGCTTTAGTAGCAATTGAACCGACAACTAAAAACGTCATGTTTGCTGATTTTTCAGAAAATCCTTATCCAGAAATGGAAGAGCAGATGAGGCTGATTGATGAGTGTGGTCCTGAACTTTATTTTAAGAACTTAACTCAAGCAACATTTAGTCCTGAAACGAATAAAGAAATCTGGGAAATAATGCAAGAAAAAGGTTCAGAGTTGGAAAATCAAGATCCAGGATTTCAGATATCTGGAGAGATTACTGAGGAAGATTTTGAGGATGTATCAATACCAGATTGTATCCCTGTATTTGTTTTTTGTCAGCCTTACAGAGAAAAAGAGTACAGAGAATCAGAATATTGGACTTCCAATGCTAGACTCATTTTAGGAGGGAATCACCATTATTTACAGTGGTCTGAATCCGAAAAAATTGCGACTATTATTCGAGAATTGTCAGAATAAGATGGAAAGAAGGAGACTACAGGAGACAAGATGAACTACTTTAATGTTGGGAAAATCGTCAATACGCAAGGGTTGCAGGGTGAGATGCGAGTCTTGTCTGTGACGGATTTTGCAGAAGAACGGTTTAAAAAAGGGGCTGAGCTAGCTTTGTTTGATGAAAAAGATCAGTTTGTTCAAACAGTGACCATTGCTAGCCACCGTAAACAGAAAAACTTTGACATTATTAAATTCAAAGATATGTACCATATCAACGCTATCGAAAAGTACAAGGGATACAGTCTCAAGGTCGCTGAGGAAGATTTAAACGATTTAGACGATGGTGAATTTTATTATCACGAGATTATCGGTTTGGAAGTCTATGAGGGTGATAATTTGATTGGAACCATCAAGGAAATCCTGCAACCAGGTGCTAACGATGTCTGGGTGGTCAAGCGAAAAGGCAAGCGTGACTTGCTCTTGCCTTATATCCCACCAGTGGTTCTCAATGTTGATATTCCAAATAAACGGGTCAACGTGGAAATCTTAGAAGGGTTAGACGATGAAGATTGATATTTTAACCCTCTTTCCAGAGATGTTTTCTCCACTGGAGCACTCAATCGTTGGAAAGGCTCGAGAAAAAGGGCTCTTGGATATCCAGTATCATAATTTTCGAGAAAAGGCTGAAAAGGCCCGTCACGTCGATGATGAACCATATGGAGGCGGTCAGGGGATGCTGCTCCGAGCCCAACCTATTTTTGATGCTTTTGATACTATTGAAAAGAAAAATCCGCGCGTTATTCTCCTCGATCCAGCTGGAAAGCAGTTTGATCAGGCTTATGCTGAGGATTTGGCCAAAGAAGAGGAACTGATCTTTATCTGCGGTCACTATGAGGGCTATGACGAGCGCATTAAGACCTTGGTGACAGATGAGATTTCCTTGGGAGACTATGTCCTTACTGGTGGAGAACTGGCGGCCATGACCATGATTGATGCTACGGTACGCCTGATTCCAGAAGTGATTGGCAAGGAGTCTAGCCACAAAGATGATAGTTTTTCTTCTGGGCTTCTCGAATACCCTCAGTACACACGTCCCTATGATTATCGAGGTATGGTTGTACCAGATGTATTGATGAGTGGCCACCATGAAAAGATTCGTCAGTGGCGTCTGTATGAGAGTTTGAAGAAAACCTACGAGCGCAGACCGGATTTGCTTGAACATTATCAACTGACAGCAGAAGAAGAAAAAATGCTGGCAGAAATCAAAGAAAACAAAGAATAAAGGAGATACCTATGCAAGTAATCAAACGTAATGGCGAAATTGCTGAATTTAATCCAGATAAGATTTACCAAGCCATCTTAAAGGCAGCCCAGACTGTCTATGTATTGACAGATGATTTGCGTCAAAACCTTGCACAAGTCACTAAGAAAGTGGTTTTGGATTTGGAAGAGGCCAAGGTGGAACGTGCTACTATTAGCATGATTCAGTCTATGGTTGAACATCGTCTACTGGGTGCAGGTTACATTACCATTGCAGAACACTACATTTCCTATCGTCTGCAACGTGACTTGGAAAGAAGTGGTTATGGAGATCATATCGCAGTTCATTTACATTTTGAACAAATTCGCTAAGAAAAAAGAGTGGGATGAAGCAACTACATCTCACTCTTTCTTAAATCTATTTTTTTGGGCTGTTTGGACAGTTGAAGGGACAAATCGCAGGCGTTGAATATCGCTTATGCGGATAATACGGGTCACATTTTTGGCAAAATTTTTCACGATAATTTGCTGGCCTTGTTGATCGTATTTGATGATATCACCTGTAAAGCTTGTCTCAGACAAGATAAGGTGAACAGCAGTTTGTTTCTGGATAGCCTCTTCAATAGTGGCTGTAAGGGAGTTGCTTTCAGTATGGTCAGGTTGGTCATGTCCATTTAAAAAGTCATGTATTTTATCTAGAACTTGCTGGAATTTATGTCTCATAGTGGCCTCCCTTCTTTTATATCAATATTATATAAAATTTTCCTAAAATCTACAAGATTTTACGAATAATCAGATGAAAGCTAAAAAAGGAGAAGAAAATGGCAGAATTTACATTTGAAATCGAAGAGCACTTGTTGACTCTTTCTGAAAACGAAAAAGGTTGGACTAAGGAAATCAACCGTGTGAGCTTTAATGGAGCCTCTGCGAAGTTTGATATTCGTGCTTGGAGTCCAGACCATACGAAGATGGGCAAAGGAATTACTCTTTCCAATGAAGAATTTCAAACAATGGTGGATGCTTTTAAAGGAAACTAAGTTTTCAAAATAAAAGAAAAGGATACTGAGTTATGACAACTCGATATCCTTTTTTAGTTAGCAAAGTAAGCCTGATTTTTAAGGCGTTGAAGTAGAGGACGACTAATCAAACTAATAGCTAGAAGTTTACCAAGGTCTGGAATGATAAAGGGAATGACCCCCACAACAAGAGCTTTTTCAAATGCCATTCCAGCTAGAAAATGCAAGCTGAGAATCCCTCCGACAAAGACAAGGGCATCACCCAAGAGATTTGCAAGAAAAATATTGACAATTCCGCTCTTGCTGTTGGTTAGAGAGGAAGTAAGTCCAGAGTAAACGAGATAAAACCAAAGATAGCCTGCAGTAGGGCCAACTAAAGCTTGAAAACCAGCTCCACCTCCTGCAAACACAGGAAGACCGATAGCACCTAGAAGAAGATAGAGTCCAACAGAAAGTACAGCCTCTCTCGGTCTAAAGACAGTAGCAATCAAGCCGATTGCAAAGTTTTGCAGAGTGAAGGGAACAGGTCCAACTGGAAGACTGATTTGTGCCAAAACAGCAATGAGAGCAGCCCCAATAGCAGGGATAGCATAAATGTGAGCTTTTTTCAAAATAGTTAACCTCTTTTCTGATGTATAGTAACTATTATACTCATAGAGGAATCATTGTCAACCAATTTTTTAAAACAAGGTAACAAAAACTGTAACGGCCGATTTTGCTTATTGGTTAAGTTGGATAATTTTTTTGTTGATTCGAAAATTGTCTGTATAGATAATCCTATTTTATTAATAAAAAATATACTAGTAAATACTTGACAAAGTAAAAAATAAGTGTTATATTAAAAATGTAAACGGATGCATTTAGATGTGTTCAATTTTAAAAGGAGGGGTAGTTATGAGATATTTTAACGACTCTAGATACCATAACGGTGATTAAAAACCTAAATATAATCAATTCATATTAAAGTAATATGGAGGGACTAAAAAGAGACTATTATTTAATCTTCATCAAATATTTAAATTCAAGGAGAAGTAAAATGAAAAAAAGAATTAATAAGAAAGCATCTGTTTTTCTAGCTGCAAGTGTTTTCAGTTTTAGCTTTGCTACTGCAGCTAGTGTTGTTAGTGCAACTACAGCACACCCTGCTCCATATCCGATTATTGATGTATGGCAGTATGGTGTAGATAATAGCTATGGTTATTCAAATTACTTTGTTAGTTCTCCAAATAATATTGGTTCAAAATCTTCAGTAACGAATTATTGGGGAACCGTTAAAGCTTACGATAAAAAAGATTATGGATGGGCATATTCAAGTGCAAAAAAATCTTGGAGCGATATTCGATTAAATGCATATTGGGATTATTATAGATTTTAAAAATAATTTATGAAAACAAGAGGCCCAATTATAAGATTGGGTCTTTTGTAATATGGTAATTGCTTATGAAATTAAAATTATGTATCATTGGATTCTTCTTTTGTTTGATTGCTACAATTGGACTGGTCACTATTAGTGATACCGAAATCCCCATACCTTTACCAATTGATGGTGCTTTTTCTATCCAAGGAAAAAGTAATCTTTCTAATAACGAAATATACGAAATGGTTCGTGACTTATCAAAAACGGAAAAGGTTACCATTTACAAGCCAATCGTTCAGAGTTCGGGTCAGTTGAAGTATGTAAATTTTGATGATGTAAATAATGAACAATTAAAGTCAGCACCAATAATAGGGATGTATTATACCCTTGGGAAAATGGATGTAGATAGTTTGAAACCACTTACGATGACGGGGCTGCAAACAGTCTATATGGCTTATCCTTGGTATATAGGAGGAATATTACAATTCACTGGAACTTTAAGAATACTGTTAATGGGTTCAATTTACTTAACTTTATTAGTTGTTTTATTTGTTGTTAGGACGAGGCAGATCAAAGAAGGAGTGATACGACGTTCTTTGGGCTTGACTGTATACGATCTAAGAAGAGAGTATGGCATTTCTCTTATTTTTGAACTGATTATGATGGCTTTATTGATGATTTCTTACAGTTCTTTTTTGGGTAATGGTTTCTTCACCTATAGCTCTAAGTTATTTTTCTCTCTGCTTTTAACGAATTTTATACTATTTCAAATCATTGATCTCATCACCTTTGTTTTATTTTGGTTGACGATTCAGATTGAAAAGCCCATTGAAATTATTAAAAACAAGGCAAAAAACAAGCTTATTTTTGTCGTATGGCTTGTCATTATTTCGATTATCATCCTTGTCTCAGGAATTTTTTTACAAGAAACAAAGAGTAGTCAATCTAGTATGAACATACAAATACAGAATTTAGTACCGTGGGACACAGTAAAAGACTGGAGAAGGATTGAGTTCCTTGGAATTGAAAGTAACTCTGCTAAAAATGGAGAAGTTAATGATTCAGATGGTCAGTATCTACAGATAGTTGCTGCCTTAAAAAACTTAGATTTCTTATATATAGAACGATCTTCAGCATATGTTCCAGATTTTATGAAAACATCTCATGTTTTAGAAGACTTTTCTAAACAATTAGAAAATGACGGAATAACGAATCCAGAAATAAATAAAGAGTTGATTTATATTAATCAAACAGGTGCTAACCTACAAAATAAAGTGAATGGGACAAACTATCATCTTTTAGATAATAAGATAGCAACCATCTATATTCCTGAGAAATGGAAAGAAAACCAGAAATCTATTGAGAATACAGTTGTAGCAGAACAATTTATTGGAACACACTATACAAAAGAACAGCTTGCAGTACAAATAATTCCTGATGGGGAAAAAATTTTTTATTTTAATGAGGATGCTGATATCGATCATAAAAATAAAGATATTTTACCGCTGGCAAGTGTAGCAGATAGCCAAGATAACATTGTTGTTGTGTTAGATACGGACAAAATGATGGAAAATAATAAGTTTACTTTGGCTAGTAATATAACTAATAAGTCTCTTTTTAGTCCTGAAGCGGTAAAAAAAATAAATGAGATGACTGTCCCGTTGAATTTCTCAATGAATCCAGTAGATGTTTACCAAATTGTGAAATTAAAGATTCAATCCTTAGAGCACCAAATTTTACTTTCACAAATCTTGCAGAAGATAATTTACAGTATTATCTTTATACTCATTTATCAATATGTCCAACTTTTTATTACTCTAAAACAGAATGAATATGTGAAAAAAATCATTTTGGGTCTTTCAAAAACATATATAGCAATTTCAAGTCTCAAATATTTTATGATGACTATTACAATGGTTATTCTATTTACATTTCTTGTGACAGGGCAAATAGAGTTGCTATATATTGGAGCGGCTTCTCTGCTAGTTTTGATGTTGTCAATCATAATGAGTTTTAGAAAATTATCTGAAAGCTACACTAAAATTTTAAAAGGAGATGAATCATGACAATTGACCTTTTGAACGTTTCAAAAAGTTTCGGCTCAAAGAAGATCTTTACAGACTTAAATTTAATATTTGAATCTGGAAAAAGCTATGCATTGATTGGAGGTTCTGGCTCCGGTAAAAGTACCCTTCTTAATATTATAGGAAGATTAGAAAAAATTGACAGTGGGAATGTTTTAGTTGATAAACAAGATATTTGGAAGATAAAAGAAAGAACTTTTTTTAAAAATACTGTTGGATATGTATTTCAGAATTATTCTTTAATAGATAACAAAACAGTATATGATAATCTGAGCCTTATCACTAAAGACAAAAAAACAATAACTGACGTACTTGAAAAAGTAGGACTGTCAAGTGACTATTTACACCAAAAAATATATGAATTGTCTGGAGGGCAGGCTCAACGTGTAGCTATTGCCAGAATGTTAATGAAACCACGTAAAATTATCTTAGCAGATGAACCTACAGGAGCTTTAGATGGTGAGATTGGAAAAGAAATTATTCGTTTACTATTGAATGAAACAACTGAAGATAAATATGTCATTATAGCGACACATGATCCAGCTGTCTATAACGAAGTTGATGTGATAATTGACATGAAAGATATAGGGTATAAGGTATGAAAAAGAAAATTTATATTGCTTTGATCTTTGTAACTGGGGTACTCGCCATTTTCTTTTTTGGAAAACAAATGATTACAAAAGAAAATATCAATAAGCCAACGGTAGAGTTAACAATCTATACGCTTTCTTCTAGTGATACAGAAAAATGGAATAAAGTGAGACAAGTAGAAACGGAAGAAGCTATATACTTCATAACTGTGAAAGAAGTATCATCTTCAGAAGAAGTATTTTCAAACATCATTGCAAATGGAGCTGCTACGGGGTTCGGAGTTCGTGAAGAAGAAGTGAAGAAATTCAATAATGGTTTAGGAGACACCATAGAGGACTCTAAGCATAATAAACTAATTGAAATAGAATTTTTTACTTTTTCTGATGATGGCGCGGGATTTGTGGTAGCAAACTTTGACTACGGTAAAGAAGAGTTGAATTCTCAGAAAAAAGATATAAAAGAATTATATAAAAAAATATATGAATCTTTTAAAGAAAAGAATAAATGATTGTATTATAATCCTTGTATTTTGCTATGGTTTGTTAATTGATTTTTGCATATCTTACTTCAACATACTATAAAATAAAACATAAGAAAACGAGTATCTCCAACTACGGAAATACTCGCTTTTTGATATTTAGAAGTGTTTTTTGCTTTGCTTCTTTTGTTTCGATTAACGCATGGTTACAAATTCTTCAGATGAAGTTGGGTGAATCGCTACAGTTGCGTCAAAGTCAGCCTTGGTTGCTCCCATTTTGATAGCAACGGCAAATCCCTGAATCATTTCATCAACGCCGTAGCCAATTCCATGAAGTCCGACAACTTTTTCTTCTGAACCAGCTGTTATGAGTTTGAAACGGGATTCTTGACGGTTGCGAGTGCAAGCAGAGTACATAGATGCAAAGCTTGATTTGTAAACCTTGATTTGGTCTTGACCGTATTCTTTAATAGCTTGCTCTTCTGTCAAACCAACAGTTCCGATAGCAGGGTGTGAAAAGACAACAGTTGGAATAGTTGAGTAATCCATTTTTGCAGTAGTTTTTCCGTTAAAGAGACGTTCAGATAAAGTACGTCCAGCCTTGATAGCAACTGGAGTCAGTTCTTTTTCACCTGTTACATCACCTAGAGCATAGATTCCCTCAACAACAGTATTTTGGTATTCATCCACTTGGATAAAGCCACGTTCGTTCAGAGTGACTCCAGCTTTTTCAAGTTGCAAGCCCTTAACGTTTGGACGGCGGCCTGTAGCCCAGATAACTTGGCTAGCTGTGTGACTAGTACCATCTTCGAAATGAATGGTAATGCCGTCAGCAGTTTTTTCTAACTTGGCAGGGACTTTGTGAGTATGAAGTGGTAAGTTTGTTCTTTCCATTTCCTTGACCAAACCTTCAACGATGTAGGAATCAAAACCACGTAAAGGACGATCGCGGCGAACAAAGAGGTCTGTCTTGACACCAAAAGTGTGGAGTACGCCAGCCAATTCAACGGCAATATAACCCGCGCCTAGAATAGCAACTGACTCTGGAAGTTCTTCCCAGGCAAATACATCATCAGAAGAGCCACCTAGCTCAGCACCAGGAATATTAGGAATACTTGGATGGGCACCAGTAGCAATCACGATATGTTTAGCACGAATCAGTTCACCATTTACGCTGACAGTATGAGAATCTACAAATTCAGCATGACCTTCAATCAAGTCTACACCGTTGCGTTTAAAACTACCATCATAAGAAGAACGAGCACGATCAATGTAGGCTTCACGATTGCGACGTAGGGTTGCAAAGTCAAAGTTAAGATCAGTAGTCTTAAGACCGTAGTCTTCTCCAAATTGATGGAAAGTCTCAGCGATTTGCGCCCCGTACCACATGATTTTTTTAGGAACGCAGCCGACGTTGACGCAAGTTCCACCTAGTTTCTTTTCTTCAATAACGGCCGCTTTGGCTCCATGTTCACCAGCACGGTTCATGGTGGCAATTCCTCCGCTACCTCCACCGATAGCGATGATATCGTATTCTCTCATTGAAAACTCCTTTGTACTCTTTTAAATAGTAGAGTGTCATTTTTTGATAGTCATATTCTATCTTTTTTTTGATGTGATTGCAAAAATCTGCTACGCACAAAAAATTGCAAAAAAGCTTGCCAAATAAGTCAAGATAGTGTATTATATAACTAGTACAATATAAAAGGAGGATTTCCGAACGATTGTTTAATCCTGAACTGTCATTATTTCCATCTGAACTGCATTGTTTGCTGGAGGGAAATTTGGTATAATAGCAAAGTATTGTAAAAAAGAAAAGGAGTTTCATTATGAAGAAAAAGAATGGTAAAGCTAAAAAGTGGCAACTGTATGCAGCCATCGGTGCTGCGAGTGTAGTTGTATTGGGGGCTGGGGGGATTTTACTCTTTAGACAACCCTCGCAAACCGCTGTAAAAGATGAACCTACTCATCTTGTTGTTGCCAAGGAAGGAAGCGTGGCATCCTCTGTTTTATTATCAGGAACAGTAACGGCAAAAAATGAACAATACGTTTATTTTGATGCTAGCAAGGGAGATTTAGACGAAATCCTTGTTTCTGTGGGCGATAAGGTCAGCGAAGGGCAGGCTCTAGTCAAGTACAGTAGTTCAGAAGCCCAGGCGGCCTATGATTCAGCTAGTCGAGCAGTCGCTAAGGCAGATCGTCATATCAATGAACTCAATCAAGCACGAAATGAAGCCGCTTCAGCTCCGGCTCCACAGTTACCAGCGCCAGTAGGAGGAGAAGATGCAACGGCGCAAAGCCCAACTCCAGTGGCTGGAAATTCTCTTGCCTCTATTGACGCTCAATTGGGTGATGCCCGTGATGCGCGTGCAGACGCTGCGGCGCAATTAAGCAAGGCTCAAAGTCAATTGGATGCAACAACTGTTCTCAGTACCCTAGAGGGAACTGTAGTCGAAGTCAATAGCAATGTTTCTAAATCTCCAACAGGGGCGAGTCAAGTTATGGTTCATATTGTCAGCAATGAAAATTTACAAGTCAAGGGAGAATTGTCTGAGTACAATCTAGCCAACCTTTCTGTAGGTCAAGAAGTAAGCTTTACTTCTAAAGTATATCCTGATAAAAAATGGACTGGGAAATTAAGCTATATTTCTGACTATCCTAAAAACAATGGTGAAGCAGCTAGTCCAGCAGCTGGGGCTAATACAGGTTCTAAATACCCTTATACTATTGATGTGACAGGCGAAGTTGGTGATTTGAAACAAGGATTCTCAGTAAGTGTTGAAGTCAAAAATAAGAGTAAAGCCATTTTGGTTCCTCTAACAAGTGTTGTGACTGAAAATGATAAGAACTATGTCTGGGTGCTTGACGAGCAGAAAAAGGCCAAGAAAGTGGAAGTTGGTTTGGGCAATGCTGATGCAGACAACCAAGAAATCACTTCAGGTCTGACAAATGGAGTCAAGGTCATCAGTAACCCAACGTCTTCCTTGGAAGAAGGAAAAGAGGTGAAGGCTGATGAAGCAACTAATTAGTCTAAAAAATATCTGCAGAAGCTATCGCAATGGTGACCAAGAACTGCAGGTTCTCAAAAACATCAATCTAGAAGTGAATGAGGGTGAATTTGTTGCCATCATGGGACCATCTGGTTCTGGGAAGTCCACTCTGATGAATACGATTGGCATGTTGGATACACCAACCAGTGGAGAGTATTATCTTGAAGGCCAAGAAGTGGCTGGACTGGGTGAAAAACAATTAGCCAAGGTTCGTAACCAACAAATCGGTTTTGTCTTTCAGCAGTTCTTTCTTCTATCGAAGCTCAATGCTCTGCAAAATGTAGAATTGCCCTTGATTTACGCAGGAGTTTCGTCTTCAAAACGGCGCAAGTTGGCTGAGGAGTATTTAGACAAGGTTGAATTGACAGAACGTAGTCACCATTTGCCTTCGGAATTATCTGGTGGTCAAAAGCAACGTGTGGCTATTGCTCGTGCCTTGGTAAACAATCCTTCTATTATCCTAGCGGACGAACCGACAGGAGCCTTGGATACCAAAACAGGGAATCAAATTATGCAACTATTGGTTGACTTGAACAAAGAAGGAAAAACCATTATCATGGTAACGCATGAGCCTGAGATTGCTGCCTATGCTAAACGTCAGATTATCATTCGAGATGGAGTCATTTCATCTGACAGTGCTCAGTTAGGAAAGGAGGAAAACTAAGATGCAGAATCTGAAATTTGCCTTTTCATCTATCATGGCTCACAAGATGCGTTCTTTGCTTACCATGATTGGGATTATTATCGGTGTTTCATCAGTTGTTGTGATTATGGCTTTGGGAGATTCCCTATCTCGTCAAGTTAATAAAGATATGACCAAATCTCAGAAAAATATTAGCGTCTTCTTCTCTCCTAAAAAAAGTAAAGATGGGTCTTTTACTCAGAAACAATCAGCTTTTACGGTTTCTGGAAAGGAAGAGGAAATTCCTGTTGAACCGCCAAAACCGCAAGAATCCTGGGTCCAAGAGGCAGCCAAACTCAAGGGAGTGGATAGTTACTATGTAACCAATTCAACGAATGCCATCTTGACCTATCAAGATAAAAAGGTTGAGAATGCTAATTTGACAGGTGGAAACAGAACTTACATGGACGCTGTTAAGAATGAAATTATTGCAGGTCGTAGTCTGAGAGAGCAAGATTTCAAAGAGTTTGCAAGTGTCATTTTGCTAGATGAGGAATTGTCCATTAGTTTATTTGAATCTCCTCAAGAGGCTATTAACAAGGTTGTAGAAGTCAATGGATTTAGTTACCGGGTCATTGGGGTTTATACTAGTCCGGAGGCTAAAAAGTCAAAAATATATGGGTTTGGTGGCTTGCCTATTACTACCAATATCTCCCTTGCTGCGAATTTTAATGTAGATGAAATAGCTAGTATTGTTTTTCGAGTGAATGATACCAGTTTAACCCCAACTCTGGGTCCAGAACTGGCACGAAAAATGACAGAGCTTGCAGGCTTACAACAGGGAGAATACCAGGTGGCAGATGAGTCCGTTGTATTTGCAGAAATTCAACAATCGTTTAGTTTTATGACGACGATTATTAGTTCCATCGCAGGGATTTCTCTCTTTGTTGGAGGAACTGGTGTCATGAACATCATGCTGGTTTCGGTGACAGAGCGCACTCGTGAGATTGGTCTTCGTAAGGCTTTGGGCGCAACACGTGCCAATATTTTAATTCAGTTTTTGATTGAATCCATGATTTTGACCTTGTTAGGTGGCTTAATTGGCTTGACAATTGCAAGTGGTTTAACTGCCTTAGCAGGTTTGTTACTGCAAGGTTTAATAGAAGGTATAGAAGTTGGAGTATCAATCCCAGTTGCCCTATTTAGTCTTGCAGTTTCGGCTAGCGTTGGTATGATTTTTGGGGTCTTGCCAGCCAACAAGGCATCGAAACTTGATCCAATTGAAGCCCTTCGTTATGAATAAGATCAACAAGATGGACACTCGTCTATCTTGTTTTTGTATGGATTTCCCTATCGAAATTCATTAAAAATGTGATATAATGAAGTGTTAGAAAAACAGGTTTCATTTGCCTGGAAAGGAAAAATTATGTCTGAAAAAAATTTTTATATTACAACGCCGATTTACTATCCATCTGGGAAACTTCATATCGGTTCTGCCTACACAACTATCGCATGTGATGTCCTAGCACGTTACAAACGCCTGATGGGCTACGATGTATTTTATCTGACAGGTCTTGATGAACATGGTCAGAAAATCCAGCAGAAAGCGGAAGAAGCTGGTATTACACCTCAAGTCTATGTTGATAGAATGGCGGTTGGAGTTAAAGAACTCTGGCAATTACTAGATATCTCATACGATAAATTTATCCGTACAACTGATGACTACCATGAAAAAGTTGTCGCACAGGTCTTTGAACGCTTACTTGCTCAAGATGATATCTACTTGGGTGAATACTCTGGTTGGTATTCAGTATCAGACGAAGAATTCTTTACAGAAAGCCAGCTGGCAGAAGTTTTCCGTGATGAAGCTGGAAATGTGACTGGTGGTATTGCTCCATCAGGTCATGAGGTTGAATGGGTTTCTGAAGAATCATACTTCCTTCGCCTTAGCAAATACCAAGACCGTTTGGTCGAATTTTTCAAAGCTCATCCTGAATTTATCACGCCAGATGGTCGCCTTAATGAAATGCTACGCAACTTCATCGAGCCAGGTTTGGAAGATTTGGCGGTATCTCGTACAACCTTTACATGGGGAGTGCCTGTCCCATCAAATCCAAAACACGTTGTCTACGTTTGGATTGATGCCCTTCTTAACTATGCGACAGCTCTTGGCTACGCTCAAGATGAACATGGTAACTTTGACAAGTTCTGGAATGGAACAGTCTTCCATATGGTAGGAAAAGATATCCTTCGCTTCCACTCTATCTACTGGCCAATCCTTCTTATGATGTTGGATGTTAAATTACCTGATCGTTTGATTGCCCATGGTTGGTTTGTCATGAAAGACGGAAAAATGTCTAAGTCAAAAGGGAATGTCGTTTACCCTGAAATGTTGGTAGAGCGTTATGGACTAGATCCACTTCGTTACTACCTCATGCGTAGCCTTCCAGTTGGTTCAGATGGAACCTTCACTCCAGAAGACTATGTCGGCCGTATCAACTATGAATTGGCTAATGACCTTGGCAACCTCCTCAACCGTACGGTTTCTATGATTAACAAGTACTTTGATGGACAAATCCCTGCCTATGTAGAGGGCGTAACAGAGTTTGATAATGCTCTTGCTCAAGTAGCAGAGCAATCAATCGCTGACTACCATACACACATGGAAGCAGTTGACTACCCACGTGCGCTTGAAGCAGTCTGGACTCTTATCTCTCGTACTAATAAATACATCGACGAGACAGCTCCATGGGTCTTGGCTAAGGATGAAGCTCTTCGTGACCAATTAGCAAGTGTTATGAGCCACTTGGCAGCCAGCCTTCGTGTCGTCGCTCACTTGATTGAACCATTTATGATGGAAACTAGTCGTGCGGTTATGACTCAACTTGGCTTAGCAGAAGTTTCTAGTCTTGAAAACTTGAGTTTGGCTGCTTTCCCTGAGGGTGTAACAGTAGTTGCCAAAGGAACACCAATCTTCCCACGCCTGGATATGGAAGAAGAAATCGCCTATATCAAGGAACAAATGGAAGGCAACAAGCCAGCTGTCGAAAAAGAATGGAATCCAGACGAAGTCGAACTCAAACTAAGCAAGGATGAAATCAAGTTTGAAGACTTTGACAAGGTTGAAATCCGTGTCGCAGAAGTCAAAGAAGTTTCTAAAGTTGAAGGCTCTGATAAGTTGCTTCAATTCCGCTTGGATGCAGGTGATGGCGAAGACCGTCAAATTCTCTCAGGAATTGCAAAATACTATCCAAATGAACAAGAATTGGTCGGCAAGAAAGTTCAAATCGTTGCCAATCTCAAACCACGTAAAATGATGAAAAAATATGTCAGCCAAGGGATGATTCTCTCAGCTGAACATGATGGAAAATTAACCCTTCTCACAGTTGATTCAGCTGTACCAAATGGAAGTGTGATTGGGTAAAAGTATACAGGACTAGTTCATGCTAGTTCTGTTTTTTATTATGGCTTCAAGCCAGTTTTTCTCGTAGAGAAAAACAAGAAAACCACCAGCTATGCTGGTGGCTGACAAGGCCTCTAGCTTCCATTTATTTT